>JAHEJN010000057.1 GCA_024638845.1 Acidimicrobiales bacterium
GCCCCTGCGAACGCGACGACGAGAGCGCGTGGTGTTCTCATCCCGGTGGCGAGCCGGCGCAGCCGTTCGGCGGTCATTGCTTCTCCCATCGGCCGCCGGTGACCGGGGGTGAGCATCGCGGTGCTTCGGTCGCGCCGACCTGTTCCCCGCGGCCGACACCACCCTCGACCGCGGGAGGGGTCGATTCCCCGCTCGAGGACGACGTGGGCGTGAAGTGCCGGGGAGCACGACCATCGAGGTGCCCGGAGGGTGGACCGTACTGGACTCGAACCAGTGACCTCTCGCGTGTGAAGCGAACGCTCTAGCCAACTGAGCTAACGGTCCGGGAGCAGGCATCGTAGCGCGATGGGTCGGAATCGGCGCAGGGCTGAGATCACTACAGTCGGGGTGTGGATGACCTGCGTTGCCCGCGCTGCGGGGAGGAAGACGAGCTCCTCGGCGAGCCCCGTGACGGCACGATCGTCGTCACCTGCGAGGCCTGTGCCACCGAGTGGGAGCGCGATCTCACACCGCGCTGCCCCACTTGCGGCACCGACGACGTCCGCGTGGCATTCCAGGCCATCGTCGAGAAGAGCCGGGGCACCCAACTGTCGATGAGCTCGGTGCGGCGGCTGTACCTCTGCCCGACCTGTGACGCCGAGAAGCTTGCCGTGTACCAGGTGAGCAACCGTCCGCTACCGCCCGACGAGCTGCCGACCGAGACCGACGACTGAGGCCGCAGGTCACAGGCGCTGGGCCAGGGCTTCGAGCCTGGCCACCCGGCTGCCCTTGACCAGGACGGCGTCGCGCTCGCCCAGCTCACCGAGCGCCTCGAGCACGTCGTCGTGGCTGGCGAAGACGTCGACGCCGTAGGCCGCCTCGTCGAAAGCGAGCACCTGTATGTCGAGCTCCGCCGCCAGCTGGCTCATCGCCCGGTGACCCTCGTCGTGTTCGTCGCCCAGCTCGGCCATGACACCGAGCACGGCGAGGCGGCGGTCGGCGTCGACGGCGGCCAACGACCGCAACGCAGCCTCGATCGACATCGGGTTCGCGTTGTAGGCATCGTTGATCACCAGCGCGCCCGACGAGCCACGGTGTACGTCCATCCTCCACGGTGACATCTCTGCTCGTCCGAGCCCGTCGGCGAGCGTGGGCAGATCGAGGCCACACGCCACTCCGACGGCGATGGCGGCGAGGGTATTGGAGATGTTCTGCACTCCCGCCACTCCGAGCTGCACGGTCTGGTTGCCCCACGGCGTTCGGGCGGTGAACGACGGACGCAGCTCGTCGTCGAGCGCGATCGCCTCGGCCCGCACGTCGCCGTGCTCCAACCCGTAGCCGATCACGTCGCAGGCACAGCGTCGGGCCATGGCCGCCACGAGTGGATCGTCGGCATTGAGCACCGCCCGGCCCCACGCGGGAAGGGCCTCGATGAGCTCACCCTTGCCGTCGGCCACGGCGTCGACCGACCCGAACAGCTCGGTGTGGGCGGCGCCCACGCGGGTGACCACTCCGATGGTGGGCTGCACGTACCGGCACAGCTCACGGATGTGGCCGAGGCCGCGGGCGCCCATCTCCACCACGACCGCCTCGACGCCCTCGGGTGCGTTCAGCAGCGTGAGCGGCACCCCGAGCTCGTTGTTGAAACTGCGGTAGCTGGCGTGGGTGCGCAGCCCCGCCGACAGGGCGGCGGTGACGAGGTCCTTGGTGGACGTCTTGCCCACGCTGCCGGTGATGCCGATGACGCGAGAGCCGAGCGCCGGTCGCACCGCTGCCGCCATCGCCGCGAGGGCCCCCGCCGTGTCATCGACCAGGACGTGCGGGGCATCGACGGACTCGGGTCCCGAGCTGAGGTAGGCCGCCGCTCCCCGGTCGACGGCACCGGCGATGAAGTCGTGGCCGTCGCGCTCGGCCACGATCGGCACGAACAGCTCACCGGCCGCGACCGTGCGGGAGTCGATCGACACGCCGTCGACCACGACGTCGTCACCCACCAGGCGCCCGTCGACGGCGGCAGCGATGTCGGCCAGTCGCAGTTTCACCTCCGCAGTCTCGCACCCCCCCACCCGAAATCCCCGTGTTGGGTAGCGGTTACCGCACGTAAACGTGGGGATTTGGGAAGGGCTACGGTGCGGCCATGGCCAAGCGAACCCGTCTGGTGGTGTTGTTCGGCGGACAATCGGCCGAACACGACGTGTCGTGCGTCTCGGCCCGCCACGTCGTGGCCGCCGCCGACCCCGACCGCTACGAGATCGTGCCGATCGGCATCACCCGCGACGGGGATTGGCTGCGCTCCGACGCCGCCATCGCCGCCCTGGCCGCGGGCCCCGCCGAGCTACCCGACCATCTCACCGCTGCGGGCACTGCCGTCGAGCCCCGGGCGACCCTGGCCACCGTCGACGACGACCTGCCCACCGTGGTGTTTCCCGTGCTGCACGGACCAATGGGCGAGGACGGCACGATCCAGGGGCTGCTCGAGCTCACTGGCGTGCCCTATGTCGGATCGGGCGTGCTCGCATCGGCCATCTGCATGGACAAGATCGTCAGCAAGCGACTCGCCGCCCAGCACGGCATTCCCCAGGCCAACCACCACGGCGTTCACGCCGACGACATCACCGACGCACTTCCCGATCTGCTCATCGACCTGCTCGGCGTACCGCTGTTCGTGAAACCGGCCAATCTCGGCTCCTCGGTCGGCGTGTCGAAAGCCCGAACCCGCGACGAGCTCGTCGCGGCCATCGAGCTCGCCGCCACCTTCGACGAGTGGATCGTGGTGGAGGAATGCATCGTGGGGCGCGAGATCGAAGTGGCTGTGCTCGGCAATCGCGAACCACAAGCGTCCTTACCCGGCGAGGTTCTGCCCGCCGCCGAGTTCTACAGCTACGACGACAAGTACCTCGACGGGGTGGCCGAGACCCAGGTGCCCGCCGATCTGCCCGAGGCGATATCGGAGCAGATCCGATCGTTGGCCGTGACCGCTTATTCGGTCATGCGGTGCGAGGGCCTGGCCCGGGTCGACTTCTTCTACGAGGAAACCGGTCGTGGCCCGCTCCTCAACGAGATCAACACCATGCCGGGGTTCACCCCCATCTCGATGTACCCCAAGATGTGGGAGGCCACCGGCATCGCCTACGGCGAGCTGATCGACCGCCTGGTCGAACTGGCGCAGGGCCGGGACGAGCGGCGAAGCCGCCACCGGTCGACCGAACGCTGAGTCGACACGCTGGCCCTGTCTCCGACGTGGGCGCTCCTACGTCGGTGCCAGGGCGGAGTGCAGGAAGCTCAGGAGCTCACGCCGTCGGCGAGCCGTGGTGCGAAGGGTGGGCTCGATGCCGACCGCGCGCAGCACCTCGGCCTCGGTGGCCACCCCCATCACGGTCGAGTACACCGACACGAGCAACAGCTTCGGGTCGCTGCGCCGCATGCGGCCGGCGTCCATCTCCGCCTCGAGGAAGTCGGTGGCCCGCTTCACCAGCGGATCGAGCACCTCCACCATGCGGCCGACCCACGGATCGCCCAGCCGGCCCAGCTCGCGCACGATTCCCAACAGCTCCGGGCGGCGGATGGCGAGGCGGAAGACGGCCCGCACACAGGCGTCGACGTTGCCGAGCGCCGGATCGGCGTGACGCAGCGCTTCCTCGAGCGCCTCGCCCAGCTCGATGGCTGCCTGCTCGACCACCGCGTGCAACAGAAGCTCCTTCGAGCCGAAGTGGTAGAGCACCGTCTGCTTGCGCACGCCCAGCTCGCGGGCGAGCGCGTCGAGGGAGGTCGCGTCGTAGCCGCGTGTGCCGAAGGCCTCGGTCGCGGCGACGAGCACTCGATCACGGGTTCCCATCTCCGCTAGCGTAGGTCTCTCTACCAATTGGTAAAAGGGTTTGGTACAACAGTTGTGATGATTTCCGATGCCCTTGCGGGGAAGAAGATCGCCGTCACGGGCACAACCGGCTTCCTCGGCACGGCGATCGTCGAACGCATCCTGCGCTGCGTACCCGACTGCACGCTCGTGCTCCTGGTCCGGCCCGGCCGCCGTGGCGCCGACCAGCGAGTGCGACGCGAGATCCTCAAGAACGACTGTTTCGATCGCCTGCGCGACCACCTCGGCGCCGACGAGTTCGACGCGATGGCTACCGAGCGGGTGATCGCCATCGGCGGCGACGTCGGCACCGACGGCCTCGGGCTCGACGACGATGGCCGCGCCATCCTCGCCGGCTGTGACATCGTCATCCACTCCGCCGCGACCGTGTCGTTCGACTCGGAGTACGACCACGCCGTCGAGGTGAATCTGCTCGGCCCCCTCCGCATTGCCGAGACCCTCCACGACCTCGACGTGTGCCCCCACTTCGTCGGCGTCTCCACCTGTTATGTGGCCGGCAACCGCAAGGGGGCCGCCGCCGAGGAGCTGCTGACCGACACGCCCTTCCACGTCGAGGTCGACTGGGAGGTCGAGGTTGCCGCCGCCCGCCGGCGCCGCACCGACGTCGAGGACGCCAGCCGAACCCCCCATCAGCTCGGCGAGTTCGCCAAGGAAGCCCGATCGACCCTCGGGGCCGCCGGCGTCGCCGCGCTGGCCGCCCGCAGCGAACAGCTGCGCGAGCGGTGGGTGAGCAAGCAGATGACCGAAGCGGGTCGAGCGCGAGCCTCGTCGCTCGGATTCCCCGACGCCTATGCGTTCACCAAGGCCATGGGCGAGCGCGCCCTCATCGAACGGCGGGGCGACATCCCCGTGTCGATCGTGCGGCCGTCGATCATCGAGTCGGCATGGTCCGAGCCCTTCCCGGGGTGGATCCGCGGCTTCCGCATGGCCGAACCCATCCTCATCAACTACGGCAAGGGCCTGCTCAGTCAGTTTCCCGGGTCACCCGAAGGCATCGTCGACGTCATCCCGGTCGACATCGTCGTGTCGGCCATCGTCGCCGTTGCCGCCAAGGGCCCCGCCGCCAAGCCCGAGGTCTTCCAGGCGGCGTCGGGTACCGCCAATCCATTCCGCTACAGCGACCTCGTCGACCTGGCGGCAGGCTGGTTCGCCGAGCACCCGATCTATGACGAGAAGGACCAGCCCATCTCGCCGCCGGCGTGGAAGTACCGCGACCCGGGTGCGGTACCCAACGAGCTGGCTCGGGCCAAGCGTGTACTCGACCGCACCGCCAAGGCCCTCGACATGCTGCCCCTGCGAGGGCGCCAGGCCCAGCTCAGCGGCGAGCTCGAAGAACGCCGCGACCTCGTCGATCGTGCGCTCGAATACGTCGAGCTGTACGGCAGCTACACCGCGTGCGAGGCCGTCTACCAGACCGATCGCCTGGCCGCGCTCGATGCCTGGCTCGACCCCGCCGACCGTGAGGTGTTCTGCCTCGACCCGGGTGTGATCGACTGGCGAACCTACGTGCAGGACATCCACCTGCCGTCGGTCATGAAGATCGGTCGGGTCAAGACCGCACCGACGGGCAAGGGCGGCGAGAGCCGTTCGGCCCGCTTGCGTCGGTCGGTGCTGTCGCCCGATCGTGAGCTGGCGGCCTTCGATCTCGAGAACACGCTCATCGCGTCGAACGTCGTGGCCAGCTACGGCTGGCTCGCCACCCGCCGCCTCGACTACCCCGCCCGCGTGCGCCTGGTGGCCCGCACCCTCACGCAAGCGCCGAAGATGCTGGCCCTCGACCGGGCCGACCGCACCGACTTCCTGCGTTCCTTCTACCGCCGATTCGACGGCGCCCCCGTCGACCAGATAGACGAGGACGCGCTCGAGATGTTCAGCGACCTCATCCTCACCAAGTCGTTCCCCGCGGCCATCCGCCGCGTTCGTGATCACAAGGCGCTCGGACACCGCACCGTGCTCATCACCGGCGCCCTCGACTTCGTCGTCGAGCCGCTGAATCCCCTCTTCGACGACATCATCGCCCCCACGCTCATGACCGGCGCCGACGGTCGCACCTACAACGGGCGCATGACCGACGTTCCCCCCACCGGCGAGACCCGCGCCCAGGCGCTGCGCGACTACGCCGACCTCCACGGCATCGACCTGAAGAACTCCGTCGCCTACGCCGACTCGACCAGCGACCTGCCCATGCTCGACGCCGTCGGCTTCCCGGTGGCCGTGAATCCCGAGACCAAGCTCGCCTCCCTGGCCCGTCGCCGCGGCTGGTTGGTCGAGATCTTCGCGAAGTCCCCCGGTGGCCCCCGCAAGCTCATGCCCATCGGCACCCGCAAGATCACCCCGAGGAAGACCGCCTGATGTCGTCCACCCCGCCTACCACCGGCCCGTTCGCCACCAAACACGACGACCGTCCCACCCCTCGGCCCGGTTTCGTCCTCGATGTCGACCGCTCGACCCCGCCCATCCTCTTCCACCACGGCGAAGGCTTCCGCCTCGAGAAGCTGCCGGCCGGTCGCACGAGGGTCGTCTACGGCCCCGAACCCAAAGCCGGCCTGGCCCACCCCGACGCAGCTGTCGAGCACGCGCTCGACCACCCGCTCGACTCCGAGCCGCTGTCGGCCCTTCTGTTCTCGGGCATGCGGCTCACCATCGCGTTCGACGACGCCTCGCTGCCCCTCCCCCAGATGCGGCGCCCCGACGTTCGTCAGCGGGTGATCGAAGCGGTGCTCGACCGGGCCGCCGCGGCCGGCGTCGACGACGTCCACCTCATCGCGGCCCTCGGCCTGCACCGCCGTATGACCGAAGCCGAGCTGCGTCACGCCGTAGGCGACCGGGTGTACGACGCCTTTGCCCCCGACGGCAACCTCTACAACCACGATGCCGAAGACCCCGACGGCATCGTGGACCTCGGCCAGACCCGCCACGGCGAGGACGTGACGCTGTCGAAGCGCGTCGCCGAGAGCGATCTGCTGGTGTACGTCAACATCAACATCGTTGCGATGGACGGTGGGTGGAAGAGCACCGCCACCGGCCTCACCAGCTACACGGGACTCAAGCAGCATCACAACGCCGAGACGCTCCAACAGTCCAGGTCGTTGATGGACCGGCACAACTCCGAGCTCCACAAGTCGGTGTGGCGCCAGGGTGAGGTCATCAAGGCCAACGGTCCGAAGATCTTCCACATCGAGACCACCATCAACACCAATGCGTTCGGCTACGACGGCCCGCTGTCGATGCTCCAGAAGCGCGAATGGGAGTGGAACGCCCGCGACCGGGCCAAGTTCATGGGGCTCCAGGCCGGGCTCAAGGCCATGTCGATGCGGGCCCGGCGGGCGGCGTTCATCAACTGGCGATCACCCTACGAGATGACCTCGGTGCAGGCCGGCGACGTCGACCGCGTGCACGAGGCGACCCTCGAGCGCGTGCTCGACCAGCACATCACCCCGGTCGAGGGCCAGACCGACATCGTCACCTTCGGACTGCCTTACACATCGCCCTACAGCGTGCACTCGATCATGAACCCGGTCGTGGTCATGTGCTGGGGCCTCGGCTACATGTTCAACTTCTACCGCGGTCGGCCGGTGGTGCGCGAGGGCGGGGTCATCATCATGACCCACCCCACGCCCAACGAGTTCCACCCCGTACACCACCCCAGCTACATCGACTTCTTCGACGAGGTGCTGCGCGACACCACCGACCCGGTGCAGATGCAGGCCAAGTACGAGCAGCGCTACGCCGAGGACGAGTGGTACCGGCACCTGTACCGCACGTCGTACGCCTACCACGGGGTGCATCCGTTCTACGCCTGGTACTGGGGTGCTCATGCCCTCCAGCACGTCGGCCAGGTCATCGTCGTCGGCGGTGATCCCACTGCGGTGCGTCGGCTCGGCTTCCGGCCCGCCACGACCATGATGGACGCCCTCGAGATGGCCAGCGACACGGTCGGGCCCCAGCCCACCATCACTCACATGCACAACCCGCCCGTCGTGATGGCCGACGTCACATGACCCCGCCGGTCACCCGCCGAGGGCCGGTCAAGGATCTGCTGGGCACCCGCGCCACTCGGCTCCTCGGACGGTCCGTCGCCGGCCGCAAGGTTCGCCGGCGGGTCACCTCGGTGGTTCGCAAAACGCAGTTCCCGCTGCGGGCGCCGACCCCACCGGTGGGCATCGAAGTGCGTGCCGTGAAGAAGAAGACCGGCGCCGACTACCCCACCGAGTGGGCTCGCACCCCACCGGCCAGAGCCGCCAGGGCGGCACTGGTCGAAACGGTGCTGCGGCCGATCGTGGCCGGTCTGGCCCGGCCCGATCGCCTCAACGCCGATCGGCTCATCGACCTCGACGGCCCGGTGATCTTCGCTCCCAACCATCACAGCCATCTCGACACGTCGCTGCTCCTCACGTCGATTCCTCGCCACCTCCGCAGCGAGGTGATCGTCGCGGCTGCCGCCGACTACTTCTTCACCAACCGCGTCACCAGCACCCTGTCGGCCCTCACCATCGGGGCCATCCCGATCGAGCGCCGGAAGATCGGTCGTCAGTCGGCCGATCTCGCGTCCGATGTGCTCGACGAGGGCTGGAGCCTGCTCATCTACCCCGAGGGTGGCCGCAGCAAGGACGGGTGGGGCCAACCCTTCCGCGGCGGAGCCGCCTACCTCGCCATCAAGGCGAACGTCCCGGTCGTACCGGTCTATGTGGCCGGCACGAGGCGAATCCTGCGCAAGGGCTCGGCCATCCCCCGGCCGTCGAAGACGACGGTGAACTTCGGCAAACCCATCTGGCCCACCGAGGGTGAGTCGTCGCGCCGCTTCGCCGCTCGCATCGAGGAAGCGGTCGCGGTGCTCGGCGACGAGATCGGCGGTGGGTGGTACAACGCCCGCCTGCGGAAACACGCCGGCCTGACGCCCGGCCTCGGCGGCCCCGCCGTGTCGTCGTGGCGCCGCTCGTGGGCCCTCGGCGACCGCGGGGCCACCGCGGCCCGCACCCGCCCCTGGCCGAACGCTTGACCAAGGCGCCAACTGCCGAAATTGGTTTGTCCGGGCCCGCATGCGGGCGCCGACAAACCAAGTTCAGGACGGTGCGCGAGGATCAACCGACCGCGACCACGCCGACCACGCCCGCTGCGACGAGCGCGCCGGTGAGGTACTCCGAGCGGGAGTGGTCGAACGCGAGTGGCGTGAGCCAGCGTGACCGGAACCCACGTCATGAGGGCTCGACGAGACGCAGGCCGCTGGGCGCCATCGAGTCGTCGTGATGGGGCAGGTCGACCACGAACTCGGTGGCATGGCCGGGGAACACGTGCTCGCTCACGAGAACAGGAGTGCCGTTCCTGTCGTCGGTCACCCGCCGACACACCAGAACCGGGGCGCCAACCGGCACGCCGAGGAGTGCGGCGTCGTCCGCCGACGCCGCGACGGCGCCGATGGTCTGCCGGGCTCCGCCGAGGTCGACATCGATCAGCTCGTAGAACGGCGAGGCGGCCACATCGTCACGCGACAGCTGCCCACCCAGCCGTTCCGGGCACCAAACGGTCACCCTGGCAAACGGTTCACCATCGGCCAGGTTGCGACGCTGCACCTCGAGAACAGTCCCGGCGCCGAGAACCGCGGCCACCGATGGCGGCGCGTCGACGAACGCGAACGAGAGCACTTCGCGCTCGCTGCTCCGATCCGACGCCGCCAGTTGGGCCTCGATGGTGCCCAGTCGTGCCAGCGTCTGCTGCAGGGGATCGGTGGCGACGAACCAACCGAAACCCTGCCGGGAATCCACCAGACTCTCTTCGCGCAACAAGTCGAGCGCCTTGCGGATCGTCACCCGACTCGCGTCGTGGGCCCGCGACAGCTCGGCCTCGCTCGGCAGCACGCGCCCCGCGCCGAGGTCGCCGGCGGTCACCTGGGCTCGAATGGCGTCGGCGATCTCGCGGTAGCGCACCGTTCGTCTCGGGCGGGAACCATCTTGCATGGTCAACTTGTAGCAGACTTGTATTGTCAAGACAACTTGTATTAGAGTTGTCTGCAAGAGCCGGTTCCCCGAACCACGTGTCATCCGCGGCGGGAAACGGCTAGAACAAGAGACGGATCTGCCCCCACACGAGGAACCTCATGGCTGTTCAAGCAAGCACCCCGATCGAGCTCATCAACCGCGTCTATGCAACCCTCGACGAGCGCGTCGGCGCCGCCCGCACGCGATTCGGTCGCGCGCTCACCCTGGCCGAGAAGGTTCTCGTCAATCACCTCGACTCCCCCGACCAGGAGCTCGTGCGGGGCGAGAGCTATGTCGACCTCCGCCCCGACCGTGTCGCCATGCAGGACGCCACCGCGCAGATGGCATGGCTCCAGTTCATGACCGCGGGCCTCGACGAGGTCCAGGTACCGACCACCACCCACTGCGATCACCTCATCCAGGCCCGCAAGGACGGCAAGACCGACCTGCTCACCGCCATCGACACCAACGAGGAGGTGTACGACTTCCTCGAGACGGTCAGCGCCCGCTACGGCGGCGGGTTCTGGAAGCCCGGTAGCGGCATCATCCACCAGGTCGTGCTCGAGCAGTACGCCTTCCCTGGCGGCATGATGATCGGCACCGACAGCCACACCCCGAATGCCGGCGGCCTCGGCATGGTCGCCATCGGTGTCGGCGGCGCCGACGCGGTCGACGTCATGACCGGCTTCCCGTGGAACGTGAAGTGGCCCGAGCTCATCGGCGTCCACCTCACCGGCCAGCTCAGCGGCTGGGCCGCGCCCAAAGACGTAATCCTCAAGGTCGCCGAGATCCTCACCGTCAAGGGTGGCACCGGTGCCATCGTCGAGTACTTCGGTGAGGGCGCCAACAGCATCAGCTGCACGGGGAAGGGCACCATCTGCAACATGGGCGCCGAGATCGGCGCAACCACATCGCTGTTCGCCTACGACGACGCCATGGCCCGCTACCTGAAGAGCACCGGGCGTGAAGCCGTGGCCGACGCCGCGAACGCCGTGGCCCATCACCTCCGGGCCGACGACGAGGTGCTCGCCGACCCGCGCGACCACTTCGATCAGGTCATCGAGATCGACCTGAACACCCTCACCCCCCACATCAACGGCCCCCACACCCCCGACCTCGCGCGCGAGGTCAAGGACCTCGGCGCCGAGGCCGTGGCCAACGGCTGGCCGTTGGAGATCAGCGCCGCGCTCATCGGGAGCTGCACCAACTCGAGCTACGAGGACATCACCCGGGCCGCTTCCATCGCTCGCGAGGCGGCGGCCAAGGGCCTCACCGCCCGAACCAAGCTGATGATCACCCCGGGCTCCGAACAGGTGCGCGCCACCATCGAGCGCGACGGCCTTCTCGCCGAGTTCGAGGCGCTGGGCGCCACCGTGTTGGCCAACGCCTGCGGGCCCTGCATCGGTCAGTGGGACCGCTCCGACGAGCGCAAGCCCGGCATTCCGAACGTCATCGTCACCAGCTACAACCGCAACTTCCCCAAACGCAACGACGGCGATGCCGCGACTCTGGCCTTCGTCACCTCGCCCGAAACCGTCATGGCCCTCGCTCTGGCCGGGCGCATCGACTTCGATCCGATCAACGGCACGCTCGTGAACGATGCCGGCGAGGAAGTGTCGCTGTCGACCCCGGTCGGCATCGAGCTGCCGCCCGCTGGCTTCGATCCGGGCGAGGACACCTTCGTCGCCCCGCCCGCCGATGGCCGCACGGTCGAGGTGAAGGTATCCCCCACCTCCGACCGCCTCCAGCTGCTCGAACCATTCCCCGCATGGGACGGCCGCGACTACGCGGATCTCCCGATCCTGGTGAAGGCGCAGGGCAAGTTCACCACCGACCACATCTCGATGGCCGGGCCGTGGCTCAAGTACCGGGGACATCTCGAGAACATCTCGGGCAACCTCTACCTCGGCGCGGTCAGCGCCTACAACGAGGGCCTGGTGGGCATGGGCAAGAACCAGCTCACCGGTGAACGCCAGAGCTTCCCCGAGATGGCCAAGGCCTACCACGAGGCCGGTCAACCCTGGGTGGTGATCGGCGACGAGAACATGGGTGAGGGTTCGAGCCGTGAGCACGCCGCCATGGAGCCCCGCTTCCGTGGCGGCCTGGTGGCCATTGCCCGCAGCTTCGCCCGCATCCACGAGACCAACCTGAAGAAGCAGGGCATGCTCCCGCTGACCTTCGCCGATCCGGCCGACTACGACCGCATCGGCGAGGACGACCGCATCACCGTGCGCAACCTGGCCGATCTCGCTCCCAGCTCACAGGTGACCGTCGAGGTCACCACGCCCGACGGTGAGACGTGGTCGTTCCTGGCCAACCACACCTTCAGCGACGATCAGATCGAGTGGTTCCGGGCCGGCAGCGCGCTCAACCTGATCCGCCGGCGTACCGCCTGACCGCAGTGGCCTCGACGCTCAGTCGTCGTCGTGGAGGAAGTGCTGGGTGGGGCTGTCGTCGCCCGGCTTCTCGGTTTCGATCTTGGCTCGCCACGACTGACGGATGTAGGCGCGCACGGCCAGCGCCACCGCCACCAGTGCGACCACGATGATGGTGATGCCCCCAGGGCTGGAGAACGATGCCGCGAACACGAGCGCCAAGATCATCTCGCCACCCTAGACGCTCGCCGGGCGCATCACCCGGGAGGGTACGTCGAGGCCAGCTCCTCGGCAGTCGGCATGCGGGCCTGGTGGGCCGCCGATGGCAACAGATCGGAGATGGCGCTCATCACCCGCTTCGTGTCCTTCTCGGCGCTTCGACCGACGAGCTCGACCGGTGGGCCCATGGTGGCGGTGACCATCGGTGGCGTGAGGACGTTGAGGAACCGGGGCAGCCGGCTGCTGCGCGGCCAGACGTGCTCGGTTCCCCACAGGCCGAGCGGAATCACCGGGGCCCCCGTCATGTGGGCCAGGCGGGCCACGCCGGGACGACCTCGCAGCTCTGGGTCGAAGAACTTCTCGCCGCGCGGAATGGTGCCCTGGGGCAGGATCACCACCACCTCGCCCGCGTCGAGCGCCTCGGCGGCGGCATGCAGGGGCTCGTCGGAACCGCTGCCCCGATACACGGGAATGGCGCCGACCACGCCGACCAGCTGCTTGATCAGGGGCGCCTCGAACAACTCCTTCTTGGCCAGGAATCGACCCGGTCGATCGCGTTTGGCGAGGGTGTAGCCGATGGCGAGGGGGTCGAAGTAGCTGCGGTGGTTGCTGGCAACGATGGCGGGACCCTCGGCCGGGAGGTGCTGGAAGCCACTGATCTGGAGATCGGCGTAGAGCAACAGCTCGGGCTGCATGAACGGGAAGGCGAACCGCTGGAACTCGAGGCCGGCGATCTTGGTGACGCCAGGGGGGGCATCGAGATAGCGCACCGGCCAGCGTCGCAGTTCGGCGAGCACGCGCAGCCTGGGGTCGGGGTTGACCGCAACCGGATGGCCGACGGCGCTGAGCATGGGCACGTCGTAGCGGCTGTCGGAGTACGCGTAGGACTCGGCGAGATCGACGTCGTTGACCGAAGCCCATCGTTCGACCTCGTGGCGCTTCTCGTGGTACCAGACGAACTTGCCGTCGATGGTGCCGTCGTAGCTGCCGTCCTTGACGCCGTAGCGAGTGGCCAGGACGTCGTCGAAGCCGAGCGACCGGGCGAAGGGTTCGATGAGGTCGTAGGGAGTCGTGGTGGCCAGCACCAACAGGCGTTCTTCCTTGCGATGCTTCGACAGTTCCGCCGCCGCGAACGGTTGCATGACGTCCTGGAGCCGTTCGGCGATGACCTCACCTGCCTGCCGCACGGTGGCCTGGTGCCAGCCCTCGGTGAACCGCGCGCCCTGTTTGGCGAGCACCATCGACGCTCGGTTCTCACCGAAGCGCTTGTAGAACCAGTAGAGGATGTCCTGACCAGGGATCGAACGGTCGGTCACCCCCTGCTCGTTCAGGACCCGACCGATGATCGGGCCGCTGCCGCCGTCGAGGAGGGTTCGGTCGAGATCGAAGATCGCCGCGGAGCGCATGGCGTGACCGTACCAGCGGGCACCTGCGGTGGGCACCGCTCCGCCGGGGAAAACGGAAGCGAGGCCGGAGGGGGGATCCGGCCTCGCTTCTTCGGTGTTCGAGGGGGTGCGGGGGGACACACGACCTCGTAACCTCTGTGCGCCGGCAGCGAGTTGGGGGAACTCGTTGCTGCTGGCGTTTCACCTATTGTGAACGTGTTCACGCAGGGCGTCCAACAGTTGTTCCCGATAGGCTCCATCTGTCTGGCAGATGGGCACGTCGGCCATGCACGATCGTAGCGATACGCCGAGGAACGGCTCGTCATGGATATCCGCCAGCTCGAAGTTCTGCTCGCCGTGGCCGAGCACGGGTCCTTCTCCGGCGCCGCGCGACGCCTCCACACCGTCCAGTCGAACGTGTCGACCCACGTCGCCCGGCTCGAACAAGAGCTCGGCTCGACCCTCGTCGATCGGGCCACCGGCCATCTCACGCCCGAGGGCGACGCCGTTGCCACCCGCGCCCGGAGGATCCAGGGCGAGCTCGACGCCATCTCCCCCGACCTCGCGGCCATGCACGACGAGATCACGGGCACCGTTCGCATCGGCCTCATCGAGACCGTCGGCCGTTGGCTCCTGCCGCTGCTGCTGCGACAGCAACAGCGGGTCTACCCACTGCTTCAACTGCATGTCGTCGGCGCGACAACCACCAGCCTTGCGCCACAGGTCGTCGAGGGCAGCCTGCACCTGGCCGTGGTCAACCTCCCTGCCGTCGACCCCGAGCTCGACTCGGTGCCGCTGTTCGACGAGGCCCGCGTCCTGGCGGTCTCGAAGAAGAATCCGCTCGCCCAACGCGACTGCATCACCCTCGAGGAGCTCGCCGACATCGATCTGATGGTGGCGCCACAGGGCGCATCGTTTCGCGACGAGATCGACGTGATCCTACGCGACAGCGGCATCGTCCTCACGCCACGAGCCGAGGTCGACAGCATGGGCCTGCTCACCGCGGTCGTCGGCTCGGGCGATTCGGCTGCGCTCATGCCGGCCTCGGCCCTGCCACCGAAGGGCTCCGTCACCGGGATACCCGTGGCCGGGCTCGCTCCCCGTTCGGTCGGGCTGGTGTCGAACCGGCGGGTGCCACCGTCGGCAACCACCCGAGCGGTGGTGTCGCTGGTGCGAGACATCGTCGATGTCGAGCACGGCCGCCGCCCAGGGCTCTCTGCTCCCGATCCTGGCCACGGTTCGGCTTCGTGACACAATCGTCCCCGTGACCGAGACCGTCGACGCCGCCGATCGCCTGCTCTTCGATGTCCGCACCAAGACGCCGGGCGCGGCCCGGGTTGGCGTCGTCATCCTCGGTGGACGCCGCGTCGTTGTCGCCCGCCTCGGCGGACCCGAGCCGAGCCCACTCACGGCGGCCGACGGCGCCGACCTCACCGCAGCGGCCGACCTGGCCGTCGCCCAGCGTCTGCCCCTGATCTATCGGCTCTCCTCCCCCGGCGCCGACATCGGCGAGGGCATCGTGGCCACCTCGTCGTGGGGTCGGGCGGCCCACGCCCTGGTGAAGGCCTCGGGCATCGTCCCGACCATCGTGTGCCTCGAAGGGCCGGCGGTTTCCGGACCGGCGTTGCTCATCGGTCTGGCCGATTTCGCCATCCTCACCGCCGACTCGTATGCCTTCGTCACCGGGCCCCGCACGGTTCAGCAGTACACGGGTATACCCATCAGCCCCGAGGAGCTGGGCGGTGCCAGTCGCCACGCTCGGAGCGACGGCGCCGCAGCCTTCGTCGTTCCCGACGCCGATGCCATCGACGACATACTCTTCGACCTGGTGGCGATGTTGCCATCGCACTGCGACGAGCTACCCCCATTCGCGGCCAGCGCCGATCCCGTCGATCGACCCAGCCCCGACCTCTTCTCGCTGCTCCCCGATTCACCGACGGGCTCCTATGACGTGCGGCTCGTCGCGGCCGAGATCGTCGACGACGGCTTCCTCCTCGAACCCCGCGCGGCATGGGCGCCGAACATCGTCACCGCCTTCGGCGCCATCGCCGGCTCCCCGGTGGGCATCGTCGCCAATCAGCCCCAGTCGTTGGCCGGAACCCTCGACATCGATGCGTCGCAGAAGGGCGCTCGGTTCGTCGCCTTCTGTGATGCGTTCAATCTCCCGCTGCTGACCCTGGTCGACACGCCTGGGTTCTATCCGGGCAAGGACCTCGAGTGGCGCGGCATGATCCGCCACGGCGCCCAGCTCGCCTTCGCCTACGCGCGGGCCACCGTGCCACGCGTGCAGGTCACCTTGCGCAAGTCCTACGGCGGTGCCTACATCGTCATGGACTCGAAGGAGATGGGCAACGACATCGCCCTGGCCTGGCCCTCGGCCGAGATCGCGGTGATGGGAGCCAAGGGAGCGGCCGAGATCCTCCACCGCAACGCGACCCCCGAGGAACGCATTCGCCACGAGATCGACTACCAGGAGCGGCTGCTCAACCCGTACATCGCGGCCGAGCGCGGCTCGATCGACGCCGTCATCGATCCGTCCGACACCCGCCGCGAGGTTGCCGCGGCCTTTGCCATGCTGGCCAACAAGCGCGAGAGGCTCCCCCGACGGCGCCACGACAACATGCCGCTGTGACCCGTCGACCTGTCGGTGAGGACCACGCTGCCGACGGCGACTAGCATCGCCCCGAACCCCACGAGTGGAAGCGACCCACCTTGCCAGAGTCGATAACCATCACCGACAACCGCACCGGCGAGACCATCGAGGTGCCCATCGTCGACGGCGCGATCGACGGGGCCGCCTGGTCGAAGCTGCTGAAGGGCGTGTGGTTCTACGATCCGTCGTTCAGCACCACGGCCGCGGCGGAATCGGCCATCACCGAGCTCGACGGCGAGAACGGCATCCTTCGCTACCGCGGCTATCCCATCGAGCAGCTGGCCGAACACTCCACCTACCTCGAGGTCGCCTACCTGCTCATCTTCGGCGAGCTGCCGCTCCCCGCCGAGCTCGCAGCATGGACGCACGAGATCACCACCCACACCTACGTGCACGACAACTTCCGGCGCAAGCTGTTCGACCCGTACCACTACGACGCCCACCCCATGGGCCTGCTCACCTCGAGTGTGGCCGGTATGTCGACGTTCTACCCCGATGCCAAGAACATCGACGACGCCGGCGTCCGCACCGAACAGATGGTGCGGCTGATCGCCAAGATTCCCACCCTGGCCGCCGCGGCCTACCGGTTCTCGGTCGGTATGCCATACGTCTTTCCCGACAACGATCTCGACTACGCCACCAACTTCCTGGCCATGATGTTCAAGGTCGCCGAACCCGGCTTCGAGTGCCCCCCTGCACTCAGCAAGGCCCTCGATGTGTTGTTCATCCTGCACGCCGACCACGAGCAGAACTGCTCGACCACGGCTGCTCGCGTCGTCGGATCGAGCCACGCCGACCCGTACTCCACCGTGGCCGCGGCGTGCGCGGCGCTCTACGGGCCCCGCCACGGCGGGGCCAACGAGGCAGTGCTGCGCATGCTCGACGAGATCGGCAGCATCGACAACGTCGAGCCCTTCGTCGATGCCGTCAAGGAGGGCAAGGGTCGACTGATGGGCTTCGGCCACCGGGTGTACAAGAACTTCGATCCCCGGGCCACCATCATCAAGAAGGCCGCCTACGACGTCTTCGAGCACACCGGCAAGAACCCGCTGCTCGACATCGCCCTGACGCTCGAAGAGGTGGCCCTCGCCGACGACTACTTCGTGTCCCGCAAGCTGTATCCCAACGTCGACTTCTACTCCGGACTCATCTACGAGGCCCTCGGCTTCCCCACGAACATCTTCACCGTGCTCTTCGCCATTCCTCGCACCGCGGGCTGGCTGTCGCACTGGAACGAAATGCTCGAGCAGGGCTCACGTATCGCCCGACCCCGCCAGGTGTACGCCGGCCCCGCCGTTCGCGACTACGTGCCCATCTCGCAACGCTGAACCGTCGCATCGACCGGCACCGGTCACCGATCCCATCGCCACCGTCGGCCCGAGCGCGGCTGTCCCGTCGCGATCATTTCTCGACATATTTCATAATTTTCGATATATTTCGTGTATGTCTAGTGCTTCCCGATCAACAGGATCCCGGCGGACGGCCCCGCCATGACCCTGCCCGATCCGATCGTCCCTGCCGGGCACCCGCCCGCCCACCACGTCAAGCACGGCCGCGGGGCTCGCGCCCGGCGCATCCGACGGGAGGCGGAAACCGCACGGCGGGTAGCCGGCCCCTCGGTGATCCGCCTGGTCGACATCCACGACGATGCAGCAGCCGGCACCGTCACCGCGACCTACGAGACCGTGCCG
>JAHEJN010000058.1:0-15784 GCA_024638845.1 Acidimicrobiales bacterium
GGTTCTGGCCCTGACGGTGTTCGACGGGCTGACGAACAACGAAGCTGCCGTCTTGCTGTCCATCCCAGCCGGAACGGTGAAGTCCCGGCTCAGCCGAGCCCGCAAGCTGCTCGAGGAGCAGATCTCATGACCACATTCGACCACCTCACCTCCGCCCTCGAACTGGCATCAACGACCCCAGAGCGATTCGTCGGCCACGCAGCCGTCGAACCCGATCGACTCGTCGAGAACCGCTTCGTGATCGACGCACTCCTCGACGCGCCGGCGCCGAGTCGACTCGAGCGGGTGCTCCGTCGCGTCGGCGTCGCCGATCTCACCGTTCCGCTCGTGACCGCCACGCCCGCCCTGCGCCGAGGATGGCTGGCCGCAGTCGGTGTGGCGTCACTGTTCGCCCTGAGTGCGGCCCGCAACAGCACCGCCGAGGGCTTCGACCGCCTACAGCTGTTCCTGGCCGTCGCCCCTCTCGTCCCGCTCCTCGGCGTCGCGCTGGCGTTCGGCCCGAGCTCGGACCCCGCCCACGAGACAGTGGTTGCTGCGCCGGTCGACGCCTTTCGCGTGTTCGTCATCAGGGCCACCACGGTGCTCGCGGCCAGCATCGTGGCCATGGCGGCGGTCACGGTGCTGTTGCCGGGCGAGGGCGTTGCCCGCGTCGCGTGGCTCCTGCCCGCTCTGGCGGTGACATCGGCGGCGTCGGCGCTCTCGACCCGGCTCGATACTCGGGTGGCCAGCGCGGTGGTTGCCGCCGTCTGGCTCGCGTTCGTCGTCGTGGTCACCAGCGCCTCCGGTGCCGAGGCGACCTTCGGCGCGGGAGTGCAGTGGACGTCTGCCCTCATCACGGCGGTGGGCGTTGCGATCGTGGTCACGCGGCGTCGGAGCTTCGACGTGTTGGCCGGGTCTTCGACATGAGTGCCCCCACTGTCGACCTGCAGGGGGTGAGCCATCGCTACGGCTCGACCAATGCGCTGTCGCCGATGAGCCTGCACCTCGAGGGGGGTTCGACCGCCGTGCTCGGAGCCAACGGGTCGGGCAAGAGCACGCTGCTGCGACTGATCGCCACGACGGTGACCGCGCAGTCGGGATCGGTGCGAATCGGAGGCCTCGATGCCTCGGTACCGACCGAGCGGACGTCGATCCGTCGCAGACTGGGCTATGCGACCCAACACGACGGCCTTCCCCCGCGCATGACCGTCGGGGCCTACCTCGACTACGTCGGCGCGCTCAAGGAGCTCACGCCCGCTCGCCGCCGAGCGCGCTGGGCGCAGTTCGCCATGGGCCAGGTCGGGCTCACCGATGCGGGTGAACGAATCGATCGGCTCAGCGGCGGCAACCGGCGCCGTCTCACGCTCGCCCAGGCGTTGCTCGGCCACCCCCACCTGCTCGTCCTCGACGAGCCGTTGGCCGGCCTCGACGGGGAGACGAGACCGGTCGTCGCCGCCCTCATCGCGTCGCAGCCGTCGGCCCGGACCGTTGTCGTCGCGACCCACCACACCGACGAGCTGGCCACTGTTTGTGACCGCGCGGTCGTGCTCGTGCGTGGCACCGTCGGGTTCGCGGGGACGCCCCCCGAGCTGGCCGCACAGGCCGACGGGATCGTGTGGGAGACGGCCACACCGCCCCCCTCGGTCGCTGCTCGTGCCGTCGCCCCGGGTCGCTTCCGGGTGATCGCCCGCACCCCGCCCCCGGCGTCGATCAGCGTGGCGCCCTCGGTGCAGGACGGCTACGACGCCCTTCAGCTCCTGCATCGGGCCGAACCGTCGGCCCGATGAGCGACCTTCTCCTACCGCAGGTCGACGTCGGCGTCGGTGCGGGTCTGGGAGCGGGCGACCTTGCGGAGGACCAGGGGATAGCCGATGGCGGCAATGGAGGCGAAGATGAACCACTGCACGGCATAGCTGAGATGCGGACCGTTCCCGAGCTCGGGGCGGGCCAAGGGCTTCGGAAGATCCGGGGCAGGCGGCGACTGCTGCTCGAGCTGGAGATAGGCGGGCGCAACCTCGAGGCCGAGGCGTTCGGTGTAGCTCTCCAGATCGACCCTCGCCAGGAGATCGAGATCGTCGGGATCGCCGGCACCGATTCGACCGCGCGGTTGCGTCGACTGCACGAGGCCGACCACCGTGACCTCGCCGCCTGGCGGGTCGATGAGCGACCGGTCGTCAGAGCTCTGGACCGCGAAGGGCACCCAACCACGATTCACGATCACGTTGACGCCGTCGCCGGTCCGCAATGGCGTGAGGACCCAGGCGCCCGCAGCGCCGTCGAGGCTGCGGTTCACCACCAGTACCTGCCCGTCGGCCACATAGGTGCCCGTTACCTCGGCCACCCTCCAGTCGAGGACGTCGGTCTCGCCGACGGTGGCACCGGCGACCAGTTCGGTGAACATCTGCAGAGGCTGCTCGGAACGGCTCACGACTCTGTCGTTTTCCCGCTGCCGCTGATCGAGGCGGTCGAGCTGCCAGAAGCCGAGCAGGATCATCACGACGACGGCCACGAACACCAGCACGTGCGAAACGATCCAGGCCGGCCGTCGGGCGAAGCGGTACACGGATTCAGGTTACGGGCGAGCCTCGAGCGTTCAGGTGCAGGCGACTCAGATGTCGAGCAGGGCATCGAGTCCGACCGTGACGCCCGAGCAGCCGGCGACGCGGCGCACCGCAAGGAGCACCCCGGGCATGAAGGAGGACCGATCGTAGGAGTCCTGGCGGAGCGTGAGGGTCTGACCCATGGCGCCGAGAATCACCTCTTGATGGGCGACCATTCCCCGCATCCGCACGGAGTGCACGGGGATTCCGCCGGGGCCCTTCCCACCCCGCGCCCCTACGACGAGCTCGTTCTCGGTGGGGTCGTCGCCCCAGGCGCTCGAGGCGGCGGCCATGCGTTCGGCGGTCATCATCGCCGTGCCCGACGGTGCGTCGATCTTCTCATCGTGATGGAGCTCGATGATCTCGGCTGTGTCGAAGAGAGGTGCAGCCAGCTCGGCGAAGCGCATCATCAGCACTGCGCTTATGGCGAAGTTCGGCGCGATGACGCAGTTGCTGCGGGTGAATCGCTCTTCGAGCGCAGCCAGATCGCCGTCGGTGAATCCCGTGGTGCCGACGACGGCATGGACACCGTGGTCGGCGAGCCAGGCGAGGTTGCGGCGGGCCGCATCGAGGTGGGTGAAGTCGACGGCAACCTGCATCTGGTCGGGCACGATGTCGGCGAGATCGGCGCTCACCGCCACGTCGGTGTCGATCGAGACCAGGTCGGCCAGGCGTTCGTCTTTCGCTCCGGGGTCGAACGCGGCGACCAATTCGAGATCGGCTGCCTCGTGCACTGCCCGACACACCTCGGTACCCATGCGCCCGGCGGCGCCGAGCACTCCTACACGGATCGGCGTGGCGTCGGCCATCGACTCAAGCTAGTGGCCCCACGGTGGCGACGGTCGGTTCTGCGGCCAGGAGGCAGCGGGCCAGGCGGGTCACATCCTCGGTGGTGACCACGGCGATGGCATCGAGATACTCGTCGATCTCCACGACGCGATCACGCACGAGCATGCTGTTGGCGACATGGGAGAGGTGGCTCCAGCTGTCCTCGAAACCCAGCGCCACCGATCCGGCGAGATACCCCTTGGCCACGTCGACCTCCCGGTCGGTGACGCCGCCGTCGACGAGATCGTCGATCTCGGCCCGGATGAGCTTGTCGACCTGTCGGTGTCGATCGGGAGCGGTGGCCGTCTGGATCTCGAAGGCACCGACGTCGGTGAAGTTCGTCGGTGCGGCATAGATCGAATAGGCAAGGCCGCGCTTCTCCCGGATCTCGTGGAAGAGCCGGCTCGACGGGCCTCCGCCGAGCAGCTGTGCGAGCACCGACACGGCATGGCGATCGGGATCGTCGAGTCCGACCCCTCGCCATCCGTACCCGATCTGTACTTCCTCGAGATCTCGGGCCTCGTGGGCTCCGGCGGCGGCGAGGCCGACCGGCGCGTCGCGTCGGGGCCGCTGGTCATCAGACCGTTCGGCGAAGGCCTCGGCCGCCAGCTCGACGAGCCGGTCGTGATCGACCACGCCGGCGGCAGCCACGACCACATTGGCGGCCAGATAGTGCTGGGCGTGGAAGGCCGCGAGGTCGCCGCGCCGGAGCGCCGTGACCGTGTCGAACGATCCGCTCACGTCCCAACCGAGCGCGTGGTCGGCGAACAGGTGCTCATACAGGAGTGTCTGGACGCGATCGCCGGGTTCGTCGAGCGCCAGCCGCAACTCGTCGAGGATCACCGCCCGCTCCGACTCGACGTCGTCGGCCCGAACTGCGGGGTTGGTGACGACGTCGAGGAGCAGCTCGGCGCCGTCGTCGGCCCAGTGGCCCGGCACGCGTGCGTAGAACGCTGTGAGCTCTCTGGTCGTGAAGGCGTTGAGATCACCTCCGACCGAATCGACGGCGATGGCGACCTCTCTCGCGCCACGCGTTCGGGTGCCCTTGAACAACAGGTGTTCGAGGAAATGCGAGGATCCGGCCGTGGCCGGCGTCTCGTCGCGGCTTCCCACGCCCACCCAGGCACCCAGCGATGTCGCCCGGGCCCCGGGGAGCGAGCGGGTGACCACTCGCAATCCCCCGGGTAGCCGGGTGATCGTCGTATCGGCGACGGTCATCGGGCTCGATGCCATCGTCGGTTCGGTTGTCGGGCTCAGCGACGGCCGCCGCGACGGCCTCGACCGCCGCGACCACCCCGGTCACCGGAGCTGCGGGTCGCGGCCGGGCCGAGATCGCCCTGTTCGGCGGCGATCTGCGCATCGAACTCGTCGTCGAAGCTCACGACTTCGGCGACTTCGCCGTTACCCGAAGGGGGTGTTTCGTCGTCGTCGCTCGTGGCCGCCGCGCTCCGGCGAGGAGCCCGCTCCTTGGCCGGAGCAGAGTCGCCGCCGTCGTCGTCGCCGGCGGGCTTGAGGCTGATCTTGCCGTTCGGATCGACGTCCTCGACGATCACCTCGATGTCCTGGCCGAGCTCGAGCTCGTCCTCGACCCTGTCGATGCGTCGCTTGCCACCGATCTTGGAGATGTGCAACAGGCCGTCGCGGCCGGGAAGGATGTTCACGAACGCACCGAAGTTGGTGATGTTCACGACCTTGCCCTGATAGGTGGCACCAACCTCGGCGGTGGGCGGATCGAGGATGAGACGGATCATGCGCTCGGCTTCCTCGACCTTGGTGCGGTCGGGAGAGGCGACCGAGACGGTGCCGACGATGCCGTCGTCGTCCACGCTCACCTCGGCGCCGGAATCGGCCTGGATGGCGTTGATGACCTTGCCCTTCGGGCCGATGACCTCGCCGATCTTGTCGATCGGGATCTCGAAGCTGACGATCTTGGGCGCAGTTTCGCCGACGTCGGGACGCGGGGCGGGAATGGCCTCGGCCATGACGTCGAGGATCTGCATGCGGGCGTCACGCGCCTGATTGAGCGCGGCGGCCAACACGTCGGCAGGAATGCCGTCGATCTTGGTGTCGAGCTGGAGGGCGGTGATGAACTCCGACGTTCCCGCGACCTTGAAGTCCATGTCACCCATGGCGTCTTCGGCACCGAGGATGTCGGTGATGGTGAGGTACGTGTCGCCTTCGTTGATGAGGCCCATGGCGATGCCCGCCACGGCGCCGTGGATGGGCACACCGGCGTCCATCATGCTGAGCGACGAGCCGCAGACCGAGGCCATCGAGCTCGAGCCGTTCGAGGCCATGACCTCCGACACCAGACGAATGGTGTACGGGAACTCCTCCATGCTCGGGACAACCGGAAGGAGCGCTCGCTCGGCGAGGGCACCGTGGCCGATCTCGCGGCGCTTCGGGCCCCGCATGAAGCCGGTCTCGCCGGTGCAGAACGGTGCGAAGTTGTAGTGGTGCATGTAGCGCTTGCGGCTGACAGGGTCGATTCCGTCGATCATCTGATCCATGCGACCGGTTCCCAGAGTGGTGACGTTGAGCACCTGGGTCTCGCCCCGCTGGAACAGGGCCGAACCGTGGGCGGTGGGGATGAGGGCGACCTCGGCCTCGAGAGGGCGAACGTCGGTGGCCGAACGGCCGTCGATGCGTACCCCCTCGTCGATGATGCGCTTGCGCACCAGCGCCTTGGTGTGGCTGCGGATCGCGTTCTTGACCTGCTTCTCGGCGTTGGGCACGTCGGCGAAACGATCGCCGATCGCGGCGAGGATCTCGGCGCGTGCTGCGCTCTCGGCCGCCTGGCGCTGCACCTTGTCGGCGATCCTCTGGCTGGCGGCCAACACGTCGGTGCCGGCGTCGACGACGGCGGCGAGGATCTCGTCGCTGTAGTCGACCTGGGCCTCGAACTCGATGGCGGGTTTGACACCGAAGGTCGCGATGAGACGACGCTGGAGCGCGATCGACTCCTTGATCCAGACCTTGCAGGCCTCGAGTCCGTCGGCGAGCACCGCCTCGGTGACCTTGGGGGCGCCCGCTTCGTAGTGGGCGACGGCCTTGGGGGTGCCGCCGGCCTCGACCATCATCACGGCGATGTCGCCGCTGTCGAGCTCACGCCCGGCCACGACCATTTCGAAGGTCGACTCGTCGCCCTCTTCGTAGGTCGGGAAGGGAATCCAGGTGCCGTCCTGGCTGTAAGCGATGCGCACGGCACCGATCGGGCCACCGAAGGGGATCCCGGAGATGCACAGCGCAGCCGACGCGGCATTGAGCGCGACGACGTCGTAGGGGTTCTCCATGTCGGCGCCGAGAATGGTGCCGACCACGTGGACCTCGTTGCGGAAGCCGCTCGGGAACGACGGACGCAGGGGACGGTCGATCAGACGGCAGGTGAGGATCGCCGTCTCGGGCGCACGACCCTCACGACGGAAGAACGAGCCGGGGATCTTGCCTGCGGCGTACATGCGCTCTTCGATGTCGACGGTCAGGGGGAAGAAGTCGATGCCTTCACGGACGCTCTTGGCGGCCGTTGCGGTCACGAGGATCTTGGTCTTGCCGAGGGTGGCGATGACCGACCCATTGGCGAGGGAGGCCATTCTGCCGGCCTCGAAGGTCATGGTTCTGTCGGTGCTCGAGATGTCACCGGATACGGATACTGGTTCAGCCATGTTTGGCTCACTTTCCGGGCCCGTACAGGGCCCGCACATCGGTCGCGCCACGTTGACGCGAACCTGAGTGCGGCGGTGGAACCAGTTCCCAGGTGGAGAGAACCCGACGGGGCCGAGTTGTCTTCATCTGAGAGCCGATTCCCGTCGAGTGCCACACTCGATTGGAATTGCCTTGGGTTGTCAAGGTGCTTCGCTTCTGACGCGAAGCGAGCGGCCCGAAGGCCGCTCGGTATTCAGCGCCGGAGACCCAGCTTGGCGATGATCACGCGATATCGCTCGACGTCGAGCTTGCGGACGTAGTCGAGAAGTCGACGACGTCGGCCCACCAACATGAGCAGGCCTCGCCGGCTGTGATGGTCCTTCTTGTGGACCTTCAGGTGCTCGGTGAGGTGATCGATCCGATCGGTGAGCAACGCAATCTGCACTTCGGGAGAGCCGGTATCGGTCTCGTGCGTACGGTGTTCGGTGATCGTGTCGCCCTTGGGAGGCAGATTGGTTGGCATCGCGTGATTTCCTGGCTTGGTGGGTTTCCGACCCGGCCACTCGGTTCGCCGACGCGAGACCAGCAGCCATTTCGTGCAGAGCACGATCGTCGAGCTGACTCGACGACCACGACAGGGTACCGATCCTCGCCGGCAAGTCCTCTCGGCCGAGAAGTCCGACGATGTCAGTACCGACGGTGGAGGGCGACCATCTCGACCGCCGTCTCGGCCGCCTCGGCACCCTTGTTGTGGCCGTCGACGGCCGCGCGGACCTCGGCTTGTTCCCGGGTCTCGGTGGTCAGGACGCCGAACACGACGGGCACGCCGGTGGCCAGGCTCACCTCCAGTGCCCCGGTGGCTGCCGCCCCGGCCACGAAGTCGAAGTGGGCCGTCTCGCCCCGGATGACACATCCGAGGGTGATCACGGCATCGAAGCCCAGGTCGGCCATCCATTTCGCGGCCACGGGAGTCTCGAACGCTCCCGGAACCCACTCGAGCGCGATGTCGCGGCGAGCGACGCCGAACGAAGCGAGGCGATCGATGGCCGCTTCGACCAGCACGGTGGTGATGGCGTCGTTGAACCGCCCGGCAACGATGCCCACCCGCAGGCCCGACCCATCGAGACCGGCGAGATGGGCCTCGGGGTCGACGCCGACGGCCCGGCGGGATTCACCACTCATCGGCCGGTCACGAGACCTGGTTCTCGGCCGACCCCGCGTCGTCGCCCGCGAGGTGGCCCATGCGGTCGACCTTGGTCTGGAGGTAGCGGATGTTCTCGGGGTTCGGCTCGACCGAGAGCGGCACCCGATCGACGATCTCGAGGCCATAGCCCTCGAGACCGCCGTACTTGATCGGGTTGTTGGTCATGACGCGCATCTTCTTCACGCCGAGGTCGGCGAGGATCTGGGCACCGACCCCGTACTCGCGCGAGTCGACCGGGAGACCCTGGAGAAGGTTGGCATCGACGGTGTCGGCCCCGTCGTCCTGGAGCCCGTAGGCCCGAAGCTTGTGGCCGATGCCGATACCTCGGCCCTCGTGGCCCCGCAGGTACACCACGACGCCACACCCCGCCTCGCCTATCGTCTCGATCGCCCGATCGAGCTGACTCCCGCAGTCGCACCGCAACGATCCGAGGAGGTCGCCGGTGAGACACTCGGAGTGCACCCGCACGAATACGGGCTCGTCGGTGGCGACGTCGCCCATCACGTAGGCGACGTGTTCGACATCGTCGATCACCGAGCGGAACGCATAGGCGATGAAGTCGCCGTACTTGGTGGGGATGCGGGCCGAGGCAAATCGCTCGACCAGCTTCTCCTGACGTCGCCGGTAGCGAATGAGGTCGGCAATGGAGATCGTGTGCAGAAGGTGCTTGCGACCGAACGCAAGGCATTCGGGCAGCCGGGCCATGGTGCCGTCGTCGTTCACGATCTCGCACAACACGCCCACTTCGGCGCGACCCGCCATCCGGCACAAGTCGATGGCCGCCTCGGTGTGCCCGGCACGCTTGAGCACACCGCCGGGACGGGACCGCAGCGGAAAGATGTGTCCGGGTCGGGCGAACTGGTCGTAGGTGGCGTTCGGATCGGCCAAGGCGTTCACCGTGCGCGATCGATCGGCTGCGCTGATGCCCGTGCTGGTGCCCTCGAGCACGTCGACGCTGATGGTGAAGGCCGTGCGCATCGACTCGGTGTTGTCGGCCACCATCAACTGGAGGCGGAGCTCCTCGGCACGCTCGTCGGTCATCGGCGAGCAGATCACCCCGGAAGTGTGACGGATCATGAACGCCATCTTCTCCGGAGTCATCGCGTCGGCCGCCATGATCAGGTCGCCCTCGTTCTCGCGATCCTCGTCGTCGACGACGATGAGGAACTCTCCCTGGCGGTAGGCCTCGAGGGCATCTTCGATGGTTGAGAGACTCATGGGGCTTGGTCTCCGGTGGTTGTCGGTCGGGAGCGGTCGGTGACGCCGGCATGCAGCAGACGTTCGACGTACTTGCCCAGGATGTCAGTTTCGACGTTCACCGTATCGCCCACCTGTCGCTGCCCCAGTGTCGTGACGGCCCAGGTGTGGGGGATCACGGCCACGTCGAGGCGAGTCGCGTCGACCGATGCCACCGTCAGGCTGATCCCGTCGAGCGCGATCGAGCCCTTCTCGACCACGTAGCGCGCCAGCTCCGGCGGGACGGCAAAGGTGAACCGTCGCGACCCGTCGCCGAGCTCGACGATGTTCACCACGGTGCCGACACCGTCGACATGACCCTGCACCACGTGGCCGCCGTACCGGCCTCCGACGGCCAGGGGCCGCTCCAGGTTCACCCGATCACCGGACACGAGCAGCCCGAGATTCGTGCGATCGAGGGTCTCGGGAACCGCATCGGCCACCCAGTGATCGGCCGAGAACTCGGTCACCGTGAGACAGCACCCGTTCACCGCGATCGAGGCTCCGATGGTTGCGTCGCTCAGGACGGTGCCAGCCTCGATGGTGATCGACGCGCCGTCGCCGTGCGGGTCGATCGATCGCACCCGACCCAGCTCCTCGATGATTCCTGTGAACATCACCACCACCCGACAAGACGACCGGAGAGGGCTACGACGGCCAGTAGGAGCACCGGACGGAGCAGCCTCTCCCCACCTTTGACGGTGAGGCGAGCGCCGACAAATCCGCCGGCCGCGAATCCGGCGGCCAGCACCAGAGCCGGTCCCCACGCCACCTGGTCATTGACGATGAATACCGGGAGGGCCGACAACGCCAGCGCAATGGTGATGACGACCTTCACGGCGTTGGCGTTGACGAGATCGAACCCCGAACGCGAGAGGGCGGCGACGAGCAACAGCCCCACCCCGGCCTGGAAGGCGCCGCCGTAGAGCCCGACGAGGAAGAACATGATGCTCGATCCGGTTGCTCCGAACCGCTCGCCGGCGTCGACACGTGGCGCGCGGGGCCAGAACGACACGACGAGCAGCGGGATCATCAACACCCCGAAGACCTTCTCGAAGGTCTCGTCGGCGAGCTGACCCACCACGGCGGCACCGATGATCGAACCGGCAACCACCGGGATGAGAACCGGCACCGCTCGGCGCACGACGTCGAGGCCCTGCCGCCGGAACGACCATGTGGCCACCAGCGACGACGTGAGTACACCAACCCGGTTGCTGCCGTTGGCAACGTTGCCTGGCACTCCGGCGAGCACGAGCAGCGGCACGGTGAGCAGCGATCCTCCACCGGCCATCGTGTTGATCGTTCCGGCCGCGATGCCGCCGACCACGAGCAGCATGGCTTCCCAGAACGTCACAGGCCGAGCAGTTCTCGAGTCGTCGCGATGTCGACCTTCAGTTGCTCGATGAGGGCGTCGTGTGAGGCGAAGGCCTGCTGTTCGCGCACCATCGCCACGAACTGGACCCGGGCCTTCTCGCCGTAGAGGTCCCCGGCGAAGTCGAGCAGGTGCGCCTCGAGCAGCAGCGCACCGTGCTGCTCGTAGAAGTGCGGGCGAGTACCGAGCGAGATGGCCGCCGCATGGCGCGTTCCGTCGGGTCGCACGTACCACCCGGAGTACACTCCGTCGGTCGGGAGGAGCCGGTCGGGGGCGACGGTGATGTTGGCCGTGGGAAACCCGAGCTCCCTCCCCCGCTTGTCGCCGGACTCGACCACACCGCGCACCTCGTAGACCCGAGTGAGCATGGCGTTGGCGGTCGCGAGATCGCCAACGGCCAACGCCCGGCGGATGGCGGAGGAGGACACCTGTGCGTGGTCGCGAGCCGGCCGGCCGTCGAGCCCGACCAGGCTCAGCCCCTGCACCTCGAACCCGTGCAGGGCGCCGAGCTCGCGCAGGAGAGCCACGTTTCCCCGACGTTGGTGGCCGAAGTGGAAGTCCTCGCCCACGACAACGAGACGGGCCTGCACCTGCTCGACGAGCACCGTGGCCACGAAGTCCTCGGCGCTCTCGGCCGCCCGCTCCTCGTCGAAGGTGACGACCACCACGTGGTCGACACCGGTGGCCTCGAGCAGCTCGAGCTTCTGTTCGAGGTCGGTCAGCACGAGAGGCGCCGAGTCCGGCCGAACCACCGACGCCGGGTGTCGATCGAAGGTGACCACTGCGGATTCGAGACCGCGGTCGGCCGCCGCCGTCCGGATCGAGGCGATCACCGCCTGATGGCCACGGTGCACACCGTCGTACGCGCCGATGGTGACCGCCGTGCCCGTTGCGGGTCTCTCGAATGAATCGCCGGCCCGGATCACCTGCACCCGCACAGGGTAACGGTGCCCGACATCGCCGAGCGCCGACCGATCCGCGCCTCAACCCGTCAGCACCACGGCCGGCTTGACGCGCTCGTTCCCGCGCGATTCGTACACGGCCAGGAGATCGCCCGAGTCGTCGAGAACCCGCCAGGGCCCTACACCGACGACGCCCAACTCGACGCGCTCGAGCACCTTTCCGTGACCGACGGCCTTCGCGGCCTCGCCGGCGACGGTGACCGCCGGGTAGTCGCGGAGGCCCTCAGCGGGGCTCAACAGCACGGCCTCGTCGATGGGCGCGGCCTCGGCCTCGGTGAAGGACCCGATGGCCGTGCGACGAAGATCCCTCAGGTGGGCACCGCCCCCGAGCGCCGCGCCGATGTCGGCGGCGAGGGTGCGCACATAGGTGCCCGACGAGCACGTGACTGCGATACGAAAGGTGCCACCAGCCTCGTCGATCGCTGACACCTCGAGCGCATGCACGGTGACGGGTCGGGCCGGGCGATCGACCTCGATGCCCTCCCTGGCCAGCTGGTGGAGCCGCTTGCCGTCGATCTTGACGGCCGACACCATCGGCGGCACCTGCAGGATGTCACCGATGAAGCCGGCAGCGACCTCTGCGATTCGCGACGGCGAGATGCCGGTCATGTCGTGGGTGGCGGTGACCGTGCCACTGTCGTCGAGGGTGTCGGTCTCGGTTCCGAGCACCACGGTGGTGGTGTAGGTCTTGGGCAGATCGGTGAGGAACCGCAACAGGCGGGTGGCGCGTCCCACGCCGAGCAACAGCACGCCCGTTGCCCCCGGGTCGAGCGTGCCGGAGTGGCCGACCTTGCGGGTTCCGAACACTCGGCGGCCTTGCGCCACCACATCGTGGGAGGTGAATCCGGCTTCCTTGTCGACGACCGCGATGCCCAGCGGGGCGTCAGGCATCGCCGACTTCGGGATTGGGCTCGTAGTCCTGCGCCGTGTACTCGACGTTGGCGAGGATCTCCTCGATGCGAGCACCGTCGCGGATTCCGGGATCGGGGTGGAACTCGAGCCGGGGCGTGTGGCGGAGTCGGGTTTGCTTCGCCACCGCGGTGCGCAGCGAACCGGCGTGGTCGGCGAAGGCTTCGGCGATCTCGTCGTCATCGCCGTCGAAGCTCGACCAGAACACCTTCGCCCGCGACAGTTCGTTGTCGACCTCGACGCCGGAGATGGTGAGCAGCGAGAGTCGGTCGTCGTCGATCTCGGCGAGCTCGTCACCGAGAATTCGTCGGATCAGCTCTCCGACCCGATCGCCCTTCTCGTACCCCTTGTTGGCTGACCGGCGTCGTGCCATGCGGGCTCCCTAGCTGCGGGGGACTTCGCGATCCTCGTACGTCTCGATGATGTCACCCGGCTTGAGATCCTGGAAGTCGGAGAGCCCGATGCCACACTCGAAGCCGGAAGCCACCTCTCGGGTGTCCTCCTTGAACCGCCGCAGCGAGGCGATCTCACCGTTCCAGATGACCGCGCCGTCGCGAAGGAAGCGGACCTTCGAACCTCGGGTGATCACCCCGTTGGTGACATAGCAGCCGGCGATGGCGCCCACTCGTGGCACGCGGAAGATCTCGCGGACTTCGGCTTCGCCGGTGACCACTTCCTCGAACTCGGGAGCGAGCATTCCGACGATTGCCGCCTCGATGTCCTCGATGAGGTTGTAGATGATCTCGTAGCTGCGGATCTCGACATGTTCCTGCTCGGCGAGCTCGCGTGCCTTTCGATCGGGGCGCACGTTGAAGCCGATGATCGTGGCGTTCGAGGCCGCCGCGAGCTGCACGTCGTTCTCGCTGATTCCCCCCACGCCACGGTGCACGAATGCGAGCTTGACCTCGTCACGACCGAGCTTGTTGAGGCTGTCGGTGAGGGCCTCGAGCGAGCCGTTCACATCCGCCTTGGCGATGAGATTCAGGGTGGCGGCTTCGCCCGTCTGGATCTGGCTGAAGATGTCCTCGAGCCTGGCTCCCCCACCGAGGGCCGACGACGTCTCGCGGCCGATGCTGGCCTGACGCTGCCAGTGCTCGCGGGTGTCGGCCACTCGGCTGGCGACCTTCTCGTTGGGTGCAACCACGAACTCGTCGCCGGCATCGCAGACGTCGGACAGGCCGAGCACCTGCACCGGACGCGACGGCCCGGCCTCGGTGAGGCTCTCGCCGTGGTCGTCGATGAGCGCGCGAACGCGACCCCACGCCGCTCCGGCCACCACCGGATCGCCGACGCAGAGCGTGCCGTCCTGGACGAGCAGCGTGGCCACGGGGCCACGGCCGATGTCGAGGTGGGACTCGAGGACGACGCCCTGGGCCTGGCCGTCATCGGGGGCCCGGAGGTCTTCGAGCTCGGACACCACGATGAGCTGCTCGAGCAGGTCGTCGATCCCGAGGTTCTCGAGCGCGGAGATCTCGACGGTGATGGTGTCGCCGCCCCACGACTCGGGAACGAGGTTGCGCTCGGCCAGCTGGCTGAGCACGCGCTGAGGATCGGCGTTCTCGCGGTCGATCTTGTTGATGGCGACGACGATCGGGACGTCGGCCGCACGAGCGTGGCTGATCGCCTCTTCGGTCTGGGGCATGATGCCGTCGTCGGCCGCAACGACGAGCACCACGATGTCGGTGGCCTGGGCGCCGCGCGCTCGCATGGCGGTGAACGCCTCGTGGCCGGGCGTGTCGATGAAGGTGAGCGTGTGACCATTGTGCTCGGTCTGGTAGGCACCGATGTGCTGGGTGATCCCACCGGCCTCGCCCTCGACGACGTTGGCCCTGCGGATGCGGTCGAGCAGCTTGGTCTTGCCGTGGTCGACGTGACCCATGACGGTGATGACCGGCGGACGGATGGGTCCGATGTCGGCACCCCCGAGCTCGTCGTCGTCGCTGATCGGTTCGATCCCGAGCATCTTCTTGAGCTCGACCTCTTGCTCCTCGCCCGGATCGACGAGACGGATCTCGGCGCCGATCTCGGCGGTGAACAACTCGATCATGTCGTCGGACAACGACTGTGTCGCGGTGACCATCTCGCCCTGCTGCATGAGGAACCGAACCACGTCGGCGGCCGTTCGGCTGACCTTGGGTCCGAGCTCCTGGGGCGTGGTGGCCCGCTCGATGACGATGACGCCCTCGGGGACCGGGGCATCTTCGGGTGTGTAGGTGGCGACCTCCATCGGCTGGAGCTCTTCGAGGTTGCGACGACGGCGACGACCCTTGCGGCGCCGCTGTTGCCGCTGTGGACCACCACCGGGACGGCCACCACCACCGGGACGGCCACCACCACCGGGACCGCCACCACCACCGGGACCGCCACCACCACCGGGACCGCCACCAGTGGGGCGCGGACCGCCACCGGCACCGGGGCGAGGACCGCTCGGACCGCGGCGTTCCGGGGCGGCACGGCCGCCGAGGCCGGGAGGTGGGGGAATCGGCTTCCCGGACACGGAGCGAGGAGGCGAAGGGGGTGGGGGAATCGGCTTTCCGGACGGACCCTTCGGCGCCGTGGCGGGATCGGCCTTGGCCGCGGGCGCCGGACGCATCGCCGGATCGGCGGGACGAGGTGCACGGGGCGGCGCCGAGCCCGGAGACTTCTCGGTAGGTGTCGGGATCGGCGTTGGTGCCGGGGCGAGACGAGGACCGGAGGATCCGCTGGACGTGACGACCCGCTTGGGCTTCCCCGGAGACGGCGGCACCGGGGCGGGCGCCGCGGCGGGAGCCTCGTCGGCCGGAGCCTCCTCGGCCGGAGCGGCGGCAGGGGGTTCGACGGCAGGCTCGGCGATCGGAGCGGGCTCGGGCGGCTTCGGGGCGGCCTTCTTCGCGGCCGGTTTCGCGGCGGGCGGTGCTTCGGCCTCCTCGTCGGACGCGACCTCACGGATCAGGCCTTCTCGCTCGGCTTTGCGACGAACGCGGTCGGCCTGCGCGTCGACGATGCTCGACGAGTGGCTCTTCACCCCGATCCCCAGCGCTTCGCAGAGGTCGATGGCTTCTTTGTTCGTCAT
>JAHEJN010000058.1:15884-18116 GCA_024638845.1 Acidimicrobiales bacterium
GGCCTTCTCGCTCGGCTTTGCGACGAACGCGGTCGGCCTGCGCGTCGACGATGCTCGACGAGTGGCTCTTCACCCCGATCCCCAGCGCTTCGCAGAGGTCGATGGCTTCTTTGTTCGTCATACCGAGCTCACGAGCGAGCTCGTACACCCTGATCTTCTTCGGCACGGTCGGACGGTGACCCTTTCCTCGTCAGTACTTCACGGTGTTGCTTCGGGAATGACCCGGGCAACGGTGTCTCGGCGCGTCGAACGATCGAAGCGGCGCTACTTGGGCCCACGATAGGCCCGTCGCCGTCGAAGTCCGCCCCGAAGAGCGGACACGCGGCTCACCCCTCTTCGGTGGCGTCGCCCTTCTCACCCGTGGCCTCTGCAGCAGCATCGGTGCTCTCGGGCGGTTCGGTGTCGGCGACAACCTCGGTGGCGGGGTCGTCAGCCCCCTCGTCGGTCTTGTCATCGGCGGTGTCGTCAGCCCCCTCGTCGGTCTTGTCGTCGGTCTTGTCGTCGGCGGTGTCGGCAGCCTCGTCGTCGGTCTCGTTGGTCTCGACCGCTTCGGTCCATTCTCCGGCGGAGAACCCTTCGCTGCCGTCGGCCGGCTTCCACACCTGCTCGCCGGTCTCCTCGTTCGTCACCCACTCACCCTCGGCCCAGTCGACCTCGGCGTAGGCGGCCTCTTCGGCCATCTGGGTCTCGCTCTTGATGTCGATGCGCCAACCCGTGAGGCGGGCCGACAGACGGGCGTTCTGGCCTTCCTTGCCGATGGCGAGCGAGAGCTCCCGGTCGGGAACGACGACCGTGGCGGTCCCGGTCTCGTCGTCGAGAAGTACCTCTTTCACCTTGGCCGGCGACAGCGCCTTCATGACGAACTCGGTCGGATCCTCCGAGAAGGGAACGATGTCGACCTTCTCGGATCGGAGCTCGTTCACCACCATGCGCACCCTGGCGCCCCGGGCGCCCACGCAGGCGCCGACGGGATCGACGTTGGGGTCGTTGGACCACACTGCGATCTTGGTTCGATGGCCGGGCTCGCGGGCACAGGCCTTGATCTCGACGACGCCGTCGGCGATCTCGGGAACCTCGAGCTCGAACAGCCGCCGGATGAGGCCAGGGTGGGTCCGGCTGACGACGATCTGGGGGCCCTTGGCCGTCTTGCGGACCTCGACGATGTAGGCCTTGAGGCGCGCGTTGCCCTCGGGACGCTCGTAGGGAACCTGCTCGGCCTGCGGCAGGAGGGCCTCGACCCGACCGAGGTCGAGCAGGGTGTACCGACTGTCGCTCTGCTGGATGATCCCCGTGACGATGTCGCCTTCGCGTCCGGCGTACTCCTCGTACTTGAGCTCGCGCTCGGCCTCGCGGATGCGTTGGTTCATCACCTGCTTGGCGGTCTGGGCCGCGATCCGACCGAAGTTGTCGGGCGTGACGTCGAGCTCGGGTCCGATCGGCTCACCGTCCTCGTCGATGTCGCGGGCGAACACGCGGATCTCCATGCTGTCGGGATCGATCGTGACCCAGGAGTAGTCATAGGCGTCGTCGCTGCGCTTGTAGGCCGACTCGAGGGCATCGGCCAGGGCGGCGAACAACGTGTCGACCGAGATGCCGCGATCGGCCGCCAGCGCCTGGAGCGCCTCCATCATGTCGGGGTTCATCCGGCAGTCCTTTCCGCGGAACGGGTGTGCGATGTCTTGGCGCTCGACTTCTCGGCGCTAGTCTTCTCGGTCTTCTCGGTCTTCTTCGAGCCCGACTTGCCAGGCTTGGTGCCCTTGCCCGGCTTCGGAGCCGGACCCCATTCGAAGACGGTCCGGGCCGTCGTGATGTCGTCGAGGCGGACGACGACGTCGGCGCCATCGACGCCGCGCACGGTGATGGTGTCGGAATCGGCCGCAGCCAGGACCCCGTCGATGCGCCGGACCTCGAGGTGGGGCTCGAGCTTGAGCTTCACCTGGGTCCCGACGGCGCCGGCGAAGTGCTGGGCCGTACGGAGCTTGCGTTCGAGCCCGGGACTGGTGATCTCGAGCGTGTAGCTGCCCGGCACCGGGTCGATCTCGTCGAGCGCGCTCGACACCATGCGGGTGAGCCGGGTGAGGTCGGCGCTACTGGGGCCGTTGGGGTCGCTGGGCTTGTCGACGCTGATGCGCAGGGTCGGGCCGGCCTGTTCGATGTCGTACACCGTGAGCTCGAGCGACGAGACGAGAGGCGCGACGATGTCGCTCACGCGGTCGATGACTGCCATCGGGA
>JAHEJN010000059.1 GCA_024638845.1 Acidimicrobiales bacterium
GCCCACCGCAAACGACGCTCCCCTTTCACCCGACGGGGAGGGTCCAAGGTCACGAAGGTCCAGCTCTCGGGTGCCTTGGCGTCGTCGGGCACCGGCATGGGGTTGCTGGCGGCGATGAGCACGAGCCCGCCCACGCCGTTGCGGCCGGCCTCCGCTGCGCCCGCGGCGATGAGATGCCACGACAGACCGCGTTCGCGGAACTGTGGGTCGATCACTATCTGGGCCCAGTAGTGATACTCCGGTGTCGTACTGTCGCGCAGCATCACCCCGGCGAGGCGCGGCGGTTCACCCGCTTCCACGACGAAGGCCAGATCGGCGATCGCCCGCTTCAGTCGGCGACGCAGCAACCAGGCATTGGGAAACGCCTGGGGGGCGTGGTTCCAGACCAGCTCGGTGATCTCGGGTAGATCACTCCGGGTGGCGGGACGGGTGGTGTCGTACTCGTCCTCCCACAGGAATCCGGGCGGCACGCTGGCCACGGTCGCCTCGGTCACCGACCCCCACCGCGTGATTCCCTCCTCCAGTGGCGTCGTGTCGGACTCCATTCCGGCCAGGTCCGTGGCATCGGACCGCTCGACGAGCTCGGCCAGCCGACCGGCCGCCGACGCGTCGAGAAGGGCGGGAAAACCGGTACAACGTCCCAAGGTCCACCGATACCGCACCAGTGCGGCCGCGACCGATCCATCGGGGTGCTCGAGAAGGTCGGCCCGGCACCGGTGGGATTCGAGTCCGTCGAGGAACGCCGCTCCGAGCATGGGTGTGGTCCGGGGTTGCAGGTGTCCGAGAAGTCGGTGGAGCTCGTCGACATCACGGCATCGTCGGGCGCGAAGCGATCCATCGCTGACCCACTCGAGGTAGGCCTGTCGTTGCCGAGCCACGTCACGCGATGGTGAGTGGCGTTGCCAGTCGAGCGGCCCGCCGGCATCGGCGCGGCCATGTCGGCCGGCGCGCACAGCAACCATCTCGGGCAGCTTTCGGCCGACGGCTGCGATCGTCGCCCGTCGGGAAACGCGGCCCTGGGTGATGAGAAACCCCGGTGCAACCGATTCCGTACCGGAGTGCCGGGCCCCCCACTGGTCGATCGAACGGTTGAGGGGGAGCCATTCTCGCCATGGAGCGAGCGCGCGCAGAAGCGACGGCTCGACGTCTGTTCCAATCGTCGATCGGCAGCGTTGGAGCACGGCGGCGCACAGGGCATGGGCGTGAGCGTGCCTCGCTCTGGCGAGGAACTCCCCCAGATCGACTCGTCCGCTCGTCACCACTCGATCGATGTCCACCAGCCCTCTCAACCGGCGGGCTCCGTCGAGACCGGTGTGGATGCAGAGGTGAAGGAGCGTGTCGACCTCGTCGAAGGTCGACACCTCCACGGTGCCCAGGAGCTGCGCCTGCGCGCGGGCGAAGAGGGACCACTCGTCGAGGCGAAGTTCGCGACGCACCCCACCGAGCGCGATCGGATGCCAGTGGAGGTCGACGATCGACGTCTCGAAACCCAGCGGCAACTCGGCCACCTCGTGGTCGAGGAACCCCTTCCAATTGGCCGTGAGCAGCTCGAAGTCCTGCGACGTCAGGTCGCCGAGCGCTCGTTCGAACTCCGTTCGGCGAACAAGGACGTCGACGTCACCGAAGTCACGGTGGTCGGGATCTTCATACCAGCCGGCCGCGAGCACCGGCCCCTTGAACACGAGAAAGGAAGCATCGGTCGCCCGTGCGATTGCCGCGATTGTCCTCTGGGCGTGAAGACGGCGGGCCCGAACCGTGGCCGTGGCCGTGGCCGTCAGCTCGGACAGGTCGGCCGGCAGCTCGACTCCACATCGGATCAGGCGGGAGAACACGAGCGTCGTGACCCGGTGATGCTCGGCCGCACGAGCGAGGCCGTGGAGATCGACGCCCTGCGCCAACGGCGCCACGTCGATGTCGCGGGAAGAAGCAGCCGCCAACAACAGCCGACGAGTGAGATCCGGGTCAGAAGTCCGATCGGCCACGATCGGACTCTACGCGCGACCGTCGGCTCGGACCGGAGTCAGCCCTGTCCTCCCGACACCTCGGCCACGCTCTGCTTGCCGGCGCTGATCCACGGCATCATCGCGCGGAGCTTCCGGCCGACCTTCTCGATGCCCAGCTCGTGACCGGCGGCCTCGAGCGCATGGAAGTTCTCCCGACCCGAGCGGCTCTCGGCCACCCACTCCTCGGCGAACGCGCCGCTCTGGATCTCGCTCAGGATGGTCTTCATGGTCTCGCGCACGTGGTCGTCGATGACGCGGGGGCCACGGGTGAGATCACCGTATTCGGCGGTGTCGCTCACGGAGTACCGCATGCCGGCGATGCCCTCTTCGTACATGAGATCGACGATGAGCTTGAGCTCGTGGAGGCACTCGAAGTAGGCGATCTCGGGCTGGTATCCAGCCTCGACGAGGATGTCGAAGCCGCTGCGCACCAGCTCGGTGGTGCCGCCGCACAGGACCACCTGCTCGCCGAAGAGGTCGGTCTCGCACTCCTCGGTGAAGGTGGTCTCGATCACCCCGGCTCGCGCCCCGCCGATGGCGTCGGCGTAGGCCAGCGCGGTGGCCTTGGCGTTGCCGCTGGCGTCGTTCTCCACCGCGATCAGGCACGGGACACCGCCACCCTCGACGTAGGTGCGCCGAACCAGGTGTCCGGGGCCCTTGGGCGCCACCATCGAGACGTCGACGTCGGCCGGTGGCTGGATGAGGTCGAAGCGGATGTTGAAGCCGTGGGAGAACATCAGCGTGTTGCCCGGCGCCAGGTTCGGCGCGATGTGTTCGGCGTAGATCGAGGCCTGTTCGGTGTCGGGCAGCAACACCATGACGATGTCGGCCTCGGCGGTGGCGTCGGCGATCGAGCCCACGGTGAGGCCCGCCTCTCGAGCCTTGGCCACCGACGACGAGCCCTCGCGGAGCCCGACCCGCACATCGACCCCCGACTCCTTGAGGTTGAGGGCATGGGCATGCCCCTGCGACCCGTACCCCAGCACCGCGACCTTCTTGTCGGCGAGCAGTGAGCGATCGGCATCGGCTTCGTAGTAGATGTTGGCCACGGTGGTCTCCGGGAGTCGGCACCGGCGGGCGCCGGCGGGTGTGAACGGGGTAAGGGTTGCAGGCCCGGGTGGCATTGCCAACCCGGACACCAGTGTCAGTCGGGCAGGCGGTGGAGGGCGATCTTGCCGGAGCGTTGGAGCTCGACGATGCCGTAGGGCTTCAGGCGCTCCTCGAACTCCTCGACCCGGGCGGGGAAGCTCGAGATCGAGATCATGGCCTGGCCGCTGCGGTCATCGAGCCATGTGGCGTGGAACTCCTGGGTGAGCGCCTTCAGCTCGTCGATCGCGTCGGAGCGCACCGTGATGACCATCAGCTCCCGCTCGACCGCCTCGGTCGGACTGAGCTCGACGATGTCGAGCACGTTCACCAGCTTGTGGAGCTGCTTCACGATCTGTTCGAGCGGGGCCGACTCGACGTCGACCACGATGGTGATCCGGCTGAAGCTCTCGTCGACGACGGGAGCAACCGCCAGCGAGTCGATGTTGAAGCCGCGCCGGGCGAACAACCCGGCAACGCGGGCGAGCACGCCGGCCTTGTTCTCGACGCGGACGACCAGGGTGTGGAGCTGGTGGTTCCCGTTGCTCATGCCGGGCCGGCCGCCTGTGAGGGGTGCACCATGACCTCGCTGTTGCTCGCACCCGACGGCACCATGGGGAACACCTTCTCGGCGGCGTCGGTGCGGAAGTCGATGACCACCGGTCGGTCGTCGATCTCGTTGGCCTGCTGGACGGCGGCCTCGACCTCGTCGGGGTCGTCGACCCGGAGGGCGAAACATCCCATGGCCTCGGCCCACATCTTGTAGTCGGGCACGTTCTTGGAGAGGAAGACCTCGCTGTACCGCTCGTCGTAGAACATCTCCTGCCACTGGCGCACCATGCCGAGGTAGCTGTTGTTGAGGATGGCGACCTTGATCGGGATGTTCTCGACCGTGGCCGTCACCAGCTCCTGGGCGGTCATCTGGAAGCAGCCATCACCGTCGATGGCCCACACCATGCGGTCGGGCTGGCCCACCTTGGCGCCGATGGCGGCGGGTATGGAGAACCCCATCGTCCCGAGCCCACCGGAGTTGATCCAGGTGTAGGGATGGTTGAACCTCCAGAACTGGCTGGCCCACATCTGGTGCTGGCCGACGCCGGAACAGACGATCGTGTCCTCGGGTGCGTTGTCGCGGAGCGTCTCGAGCACGTGCTGGGGCTTCAGCGCCTCGCCGGCGACGTGCTTGTCGTAGGTGAGCGGGAACTTCTCGAGCCAGCCCGACACCCTGCTCTTCCACGCCGAGCGGTCGGCCTGGGACTCCGGGGCGCCGGCCAGGGTGAGCCCTTCGATCAACGCCTCGGTGGCGAGACGGGCATCGGCCTGTATGGCCACGTTGGCGTGGCGCACCTTGTTGAGCTCGGCGGCGTCGATGTCGATGTGGATCACCGCGGCGTGCGGCGCGAAGCCCTCGAGCTTGCCGGTGACACGGTCGTCGAACCGGGCACCGATGGCAATGAGGAGATCGGCTTCCTGCATGGCGGTGACCGCCGAGTACGTTCCGTGCATGCCGGGCATCCCCAGTGCAAGCGGGTGATCGTCGGGGAATCCGCCACGACACATGAGGGTGGTCACGACGTGGATGTCGGTGAGCTCGGCCAGCGCCCGCAACGCGTCGGCGCCGCGCGCCTTGAGGATCCCGCCGCCTGCGTAGATGACGGGCCGCTCGGCGGCGAGGATCATCTGGATGGCCTCGCGGATGCCTTCGGGGTCGGGGTCGGGAAGGACCGTGTAGCCGGGCAAGTCGTGTCCGGTGGGGACGTAGTCGGTGAGGGCCGAATGGGGATTGCCGGGGTCGACGATGTCCTTGGGGATGTCGACCAGAACCGGCCCGGGCCGTCCGGTGGTGGCCAGATGGAAGGCGTCGTGGATCACCTGGGGGATGTCGGCGGCCTCGGTGACGAGGAAGTTGTGCTTGGTCACCGACATGGTGATGCCGGTGGTGTCGCATTCCTGGAAGGCATCGGTTCCGATCGCGGCGTAGGGCACCTGGCCGGTGATGGCAACCATCGGCACCGAGTCGAGATAGGCATCGCACAACGGGGTGACGATGTTGGTGGCCGCCGGACCACTGGTGACCATCGCCACGCCCGGCTTGCCGGTCGCATGGGCGTAGCCCTCGGCCATGTGGCCCGCACCCTGCTCGTGACGAACCAGGATGTGGCGGATCGACGAGTCGATCAGCGGGTCGTACACGGGCAGGATGGCACCGCCGGGAAGTCCGAACACCACTTCGACACCCTCGCGCTCGAGGGCGTTCATGAGCGCCTGCCCACCGTAGGTGGCGCTGCCTTTCGTGCCGGTCGTGCTCATGGGGCTGCCTCGGGGTCGGGGTCAGGAAAACGAAAGCGACCTCCCGGTGGGGAGGTCGAAGGGCGCACGAGATGAAGCCGTGCGCTAGCGAAGTACTACTACGAGGGTGGAAGCGTGTGCCACGCCGGAAGTATGCCCGGGCGGGTGGTCGCCCACAACTCGGTGAACGCCATGGCACCATGACGCGATGGCCCGCCGCGGTGTGTACCCCGGATCGTTCAATCCTCCCACGGTCGCCCATCTCGCGATCGCCGAGGCAGCCCGGCTGCAGCACCGACTCGACGCCGTGGTCTTCACCCTGTCGAGAGTCGCCCTGGCCAAGGAACACGTCGAGGGTCCCGACGTGCACGAACGGGCCGAGTGGATCCGTCAGGCCACCGTCGATGATCCATGGGCCGAGGTCGCCATCGTCGACGCCGGCCTGATCGTCGACATAGCCGAAGGCTACGACGTGGTGATCATGGGCGCCGACAAGTGGGAGCAGGTGAACGACCCGGCGTTCTACGGCGGATCCGTCGAGGCACGGGATTCTGCCATCGGCCGACTCCCTCAGGTCGCAGTCGCCGCCCGTGAAGGCTTCACCACACCCGACGAGGTCGCGCTGGATCTCCCTCGCTGGGTCGAGCAGGTGAGCTCCTCCGCCGTGCGAGAGGGCCACGAGCAATGGCGTGCTTGAGGGTTCCACGGTGTGGGTTTCTTCGGACGACGTGGGCGAGCTAGGGTTCCGCGCGTGCCAGAGACTGGAGCAGGGGCAGCGGACGAAACGCGCCGCGGCATCGATCGCCGTGCGCTGCTGAAGAAGTCGGCGATCGCGGGCACCGCGGCCTGGGTCGCTCCGGTCATCGCCAGCTCGCCGGCTGCGGCCGCAGCCCGCTCGTGCCCCGGTCTGTTCCTGCCCACCGTGGTCTTCGCCACCGCGGGGAGCCCTCCCTCGGTTCCCGCCGTGTGTACCGAACTGGCTGCGAACACGATTTCGATCTGCTGGGAGCCCGGTGCAACGGTGCTCCTCTCCGCCGACTCGGCCGGAACCATGCCGCCCGCCTTCGACGAGCTGGGCCTCGTCGAGGTGACTCCCCCGTCGGGCGCCGCCAACCTGGTCAGGTGGTCGGTCCGGTACTTCGAGGCCGTCTGCGAGCTTTCCCGCGGTCCGGTGTCGAACACCGTGCTCAGCCCGCCGGGTCCGGTCGACATCACCGCCATGTTCGGCACCGAGTCCGGCGACTTCACCGTTCGCGTCGGTGTGTGGAACACGTTCTTCCCAGGCACTTGGTCGACGGTCTGGGTCGTGCCCGGGCCCTAGTCTCGGCGATCGGGTCTCACGACAGCTGACGGAGATCGCGCACGGCCCCACGCGCCGCCGACGTGGTGAGCGCGGCATAGGCCAGCAGAGCTTGCGACACCACTCGCTCGCGTGCCAACGGCGTGTAGGCCTGGTCGGCCCGCGTTGTCTGGTCGCGACGACGCCGGCCGAGCTCGGCGTCGTCGACCACCAGCTCGATGGACCGGTTGGGGATGTCGATGGCGATCTCGTCACCGTCGTGCACCAGCGCGATGAGCCCACCTTCGGCGGCCTCGGGCGAGACGTGGCCGATCGACAGGCCGGATGTACCGCCCGAGAAACGACCGTCGGTGAGCAGGGCACACTCCTTGCCGAGACCTCGTGACTTGAGGTACGTGGTGGGATACAGCATCTCCTGCATCCCGGGGCCGCCCTTGGGCCCCTCGTAGCGAACGATCACCACGTCGCCCGGCTGCACCTGGTCGCCCAGGATCCCCTCGACGGCCGCTTCTTGGCTCTCGTACACGCGCGCCGGCCCCGTGAAGCGCAGGATCGACTCGTCGACGCCTGCCGTCTTCACGATGCAGCCGTCTTCGGCGAGGTTGCCGTACAGGATGGCCAGGCCGCCGTCAGCCGAGTAGGCGTGCTCGATGTCGCGAATGCATCCGACGCGGCGGTCGGTGTCGAGCGAAGGCCACCGCGTGCTCTGGCTGAAGGCCTTGTCGGTACGGATTCCGGCGGGACCGGCAGTGAAGAACTCCTTCGCCGCCGACGTCGCCGTCGCCGCCATGATGTCCCACTCGGCGAGGGCAGCCGCAAGCGTCTCGCTGTGCACGGTGGGCAACGAGGTGTCGACCAGCCCGCCGCGGTCGAGCTCGCCGAGGATGCCCATGATGCCCCCCGCCCGGTGCACGTCTTCGACGTGGTACTCCTCGACGCTGGGCGCCACCTTGCAGATGTTGGGCACCCGGCGGCTGAGCTCGTCGATGTCGGCCATCGTGAAGTCGATCTGGCCCTCGCTCGCCGCGGCCAGGATGTGCAGCACGGTGTTGGTGGAACCGCCCATGGCGATGTCGAGGGCCATGGCGTTGGTGAACGCGGCTCTGGTGCAGATGCTGCGGGGCAGCACCGAGGGATCGTCCTTCTCGTAGTAGCGCTGGGCCAGGTCGACCACCGTGCGTCCGGCCTGGAGGAAGAGCCGCTCCCGGTCGGTGTGAGTGGCCACGACGGTGCCGTTGCCCGGCAGCGACAAGCCGAGAGCCTCGGTGAGGCAGTTCATCGAGTTGGCGGTGAACATGCCCGAACACGATCCACAGGTGGGGCAGGCCGAGCGTTCGATCTCGGCGACGTCTTCGTCGCTCACGGCGGCGTCGCCCGCCGACATCATCGCCGAGATGAGATCGACCTTCACCTCCTGGCCGGCCAGGCGGGTCTTGCCCGCTTCCATGGGGCCACCCGACACGAACACCGCCGGGATGTTCAGCCGCATGGCGGCCATCAGCATGCCCGGGGTGATCTTGTCGCAGTTGGAGATGCACACCAGGGCATCGGCGCAGTGGGCATTGGCCATGTACTCGACCGAATCGGCGATGAGGTCCCGGCTGGGCAGGGAGTACAGCATGCCGCCGTGACCCATGGCGATGCCGTCGTCGACCGCGATGGTGTTGAACTCCTTGGCCACACCGCCTGCCGCCTCGATCTCCCTGGCAACCAGCTGGCCCATGTCCTTCAGGTGGACGTGGCCGGGCACGAACTGCGTGAACGAGTTGGCCACGGCGATGATGGGCTTGTCGAAGTCGTCGTCGTCCATGCCCGTGGCTCGCCAGAGGGCTCGGGCACCGGCCATGTTGCGACCGTGGGTGGTCGTTCGGGAGCGGTATTCGGGCATGGGCAGAGCCTAGGCTGCGTCGGTGACCATCGGAAGGCGATCAGCGGCGGCGACGAGGCGAGGTAGGCAGGCGGCGACATGAGCATCTCGAAGCGGGCATTGGCAGCCACCGGGATCGGTGTCGGGTTGCTGGCCGTCGCCAACATCGTCGCCGCCCGTCGTTGGCGTGCGAATCCCGATCCTCTCGACGGCGAGGTGCCGCGATTCCCGCCCGGCGACTCGATCGTGGTCCCCACCGACGACGGCGCCGAGATCAACGTGCGACGGGCCGGCGACGGACCGACGATCGTGGTGATCCACGGCATCACCTCGAATGCCGACGACTGGGGTCCGGTCGCCCGACGTCTCGTCGAACGCGGCTTTCGCATCGTCGGAGTCAACCAGCGCGGCCACGAATCCTCGACCATCGGCTCCGACGGCTTCGGCGCCCACCGACTGGCGCTCGACGTCAAGCAGGTGGTCGCCGCCCTCGACCTCCGCGACGTGGTGCTCGTCGGCCATTCCATGGGCGGCATCGCGGCCATGACGTATGCGGTCGACCACCCCGACGACCTCGCGAACCGGGTCGCGGGTCTGTGTCTGGTGGCAACCGTTGCCGACACCACGACGGCCGATGCACGAGTCGGAATCGCGGTCATCGCCGGACGTCCCTCGACCACCCTCGGCGGCGATCACCCGATGATCGACAGCGCCCGTCGTCGGGCCGCCCGACTCGTCTTCGGCCGCAAACCGAACTGGAAGCTCATGGGGCACGCCGTCGAGACCGCCCTCCGCTGCCCCGACGAGACACGAATCGAAGCGGCGACAGCCCTGCTCGCCTACGACATCACCAGCCGCCTTCCCGCGATCGACGTGCCCACCACGGTCATCTGTGGCACGGCCGATATCGTCACGCGCTACTCGAAGAACACCGACATCGCCGAGGCCATCCCCGGCGCGCGCATGGTGACCGCGCCGGGCGCCGGCCACATGTTGTTGTGGGAGACGCCCGACATGCTGGCCGACGAGATCGCGGCGCTGGCTCGCGTTGGCTGACCTCGTCCGCCTCACGCGGCCGTTTCGCCGCGCCCCCGACGACCGCGAGATCTTCCGACTGGCGCTGCCTGCGCTCGGCGCGTTGGTGGCCGAGCCGCTGTACATCCTGGCCGACACGGCCGTGGTGGGTCATCTCGGGACCCCACAGCTCGGTGGCCTGGCTCTCGCGAGCCAGGTGCTCCTCATCGTCGTGGCCGTGTTCATCTTCCTCGCCTACGGCACCACTGCGGCCGTCGGCCGGCTGCTGGGTGCCGGCCGCGAACGCGAGGCCGCCGAACAGGCCGTGCAGAGCCTGTGGTTGGCCATCGGTCTCGGGGTCGTCCTGGCCGCGGGAATCGTCGCGTTCGCCCGTCCACTGCTGATCCTTCTCGGCGGCAGCGGCGACGTTCTTCGCTACGGCCTCACGTACCTGCGCATCTCTGCTCTGGGCCTACCGGCCATGCTGTTGACCCTCGCCGGCGTCGGCTACCTGCGCGGCCAGCAGGACACGACCCGTCCGCTGGTGGTCGCGCTCGTCACCGCGACCGGGAACCTGGTCCTCGAGCTGGTGCTCATCTACGGGTTCGGGTTCGGCATCGGGGCGTCGGCGCTGTCGACGGTGATCATGCAGTGGCTGGGAGCGCTGGCCTACCTGATCTGGATCGGCCGCTCGGTCCGCGCCCACCACGTCGGCCTGCGGCCCGTTGGCGCGATACTGCGGACTCTCGCGGTGGCCGGGGGCGAGCTCTTCGTGCGGACGTCGGCGCTTCGCGGTTCGATCGTGGTGGCGGCGGCCGTGGCCGCCCGCATCGGGACCGAGGCGCTCGGCGCGCACCAGATCGCCTTCGAGGTCTGGGGCCTCTTCGCACTGGGGCTCGACTCCATTGCGATCGCCGGCCAGGCCATCGTGGCCAACCGCCTCGGCTCCGGCGACGGTGCCGCCGCCCGTCGCAGCGCCGATCGCATGATCGAGATCGGCATGATGTTCGGTTTGGTGACGGCGTTGTTGGCTCTCGCCGCCCGGCCCTGGGCGCCCCAGCTGTTCTCCGACGATCCCGCCGTGGTGTCGCTCGCCGCGTTCCTGTTCCTGTTCCTCGCCCTGCAACAGCCGGTGAACGGTCTGGTGTTCACCCTCGACGGCCTGCTCATCGGCGCGGGCGACCTCCGCTTCCTCGCCTGGGCCATGGCCGGCGCCGCTGCGGTCTTCGTGCCACTGGCCGTGATGGTCAGCGTGCTCGACCTCGGCATCGGCTGGCTGTGGGCCGCACTCACGGTCTTCATGGTGGCGCGGGCCGTTCCCCTCTTCCTCCGCTACCGCTCCGACGCCTGGCTCGTGGTCGGCGGTACCCGCTGATCGGGTACCGTTCCGCCGTGGCGCCGCACAGAATGGACATCGAGGTCAGGTTCTCCGAGCTCGATCCCTACGGCCATCTGAACCATGCGGTCTACGCCACGTACTTCGAGACGGCGCGCGTGATCGCCCTCCGCGAGGTCGACCTCGACCTGGTGGCTCTGGCCGCCGACGGGCACCAATTCGTCGTCACCCAGCTCGTCCTCGACTACAAGCGGCCGGCCGTGGCCCACGACGTGGTCACCGTCACGACCGAGGTGGGAGAGATGAAGCGGGCGAGCACGATCTGGAACCAGCACATGGTGCGAGGCGAGGAGCTTCTGGCCACGGCCACCGTCCGCTCGGCCATCACCGACGAGCGGGGCAAACCCGTGCGACCCCCGGCTTGGGTGTTCGAACGGCTCGCTCCCCTGGTGCGTAGCTAGCCGGCCAGACGAGCCTGCATCAGCTGGTTGACCACCTTGCCGTCGGCCTGGCCCTTGGTCGCCGCCATGATCTGTCCGACGAAGAAGCCCTGCACCTTCCGATCGCCTTCGACGAACCGCGTCCATTCGTCGGGGTGAGCCGCGATGAGGTCGTCGAGAATGCCTTCGAGCTCACCGGTGTCCATGGCCTCGAAGCCGTGGGCGGCGGCAACGGCCGACGGCTCGCCCCCCGAGGCGGCGAGCTCCGCCAGCACCGTCTTGGCCTGCGTGGAAGAGAGCGCCCCGGTGGATTCCATCTCGACGAGTGCGGCCAGCGCCGCCGGGTCGACCTCGCCGGGGCCGTCGGGCAGGTTGTGCACGAGGTGTCGGGCCACGAGCGCCGCCTCGCCGCCGACCCGAATCGTCTCGGCCGCGAAGTGGTCGTGGCCACGGTCGACGAGGATCACCGCGCTGGCGGCATCGACACCGGCATCGGTGAGCAGACGACGACGGCCGGCCGGCAACGGTGGCATGGCGTCGTCGATGGCCGCGATCTCGTCGGCCGTGGCATCCAGGGGCAGCAGGTCGGGCTCCTCGAAGTAGCGGTAGTCCTCGCTGTCCTCCTTCGAGCGGCCCGAGGTCGAGCGACCGTTGGCCTCGTCCCAATGCCTGGTCTCCTGGCGCGGGGCCTGACCCGAGTTGTAGAGGTCGATGTGGCGCCGCGCCTCGTACTCGATCGCCCGTCCGAGCGACCGGATCGAGTTGATGTTCTTCACCTCGCACCGCGTGCGCAGTTCGTCGGATCCGGCCGGCCGAACCGACACGTTGGCATCGACGCGCATGGAGCCTTCCTCCATCTTGGCGTCGCTCACACCGATGGTGACGAGGATCGCCCGGAGCTCGGCCACGTAAGCCTTCGCGTCGTCGATGGTGTGGATGTCGGGTGCCGACACGATCTCGACGAGAGGCACGCCGGCCCGGTTGTAGTCGACCAGCGAATACGACGCGTCGTGGATGCGGCCGCTGCCGCCCACGTGGGTGGACTTCCCGGTGTCTTCCTCGATGTGGGCCCGCTCGATGGTGACCCGAGCACCGGTGGGCAGCTCGAGGAAGCCGTCGACGTTGGTGGGCTGGTCGTACTGGGTGATCTGATAGTCCTTGGGCATGTCGGGGTAGAAGTAGTTCTTGCGGGCGAAGACCGAACCCCTGACCGTGGACCCGAGGGCCCGGCCGAGCTGCATGGCGAAAGCCACCGCGGCCTCGTTCAGGACCGGTAGCGAACCGGGGAGACCCAGGCACACCGGACAGGTGTTTCGGTTCGGCTCGTCGCCGAACCCGTTGCGACAACCGCAGAACAGCTTGGTGGCGGTCGCGAGCTCACAATGGACCTCGCATCCGACCACGAGCTCCCACCCTTCGGGCAGGACCGGCTCGACCACGGCCTCGCGGGTCATGCCATCGTCCGTTCGAGCGCAGCCGCCACCTGGAACATCACGGCCTCGCCCCTGGTCGGAGCCAGCACCTGGACACCGATGGGGAGCCCGGAGGCACCCACGCCGTAGGGCACCGAGATGGCCGGGTGACCCGCGAGGTTCGACGGAATCGTGCACACGTCGTTGACGTACATCGTCATGGGATCGGCGGTGCGATCGCCCAGCGGGAACGCCGTGGTCGGTGCCGTCGGCGACAGCAACACATCGTGATTCTCGTAGGCCGCCGCGAAGTCGTCGCGAATGAGTGTGCGCACCTTCTGGGCCTTGCCGTAGTACGCGTCGTAGTAGCCGGCCGACAGCGCGTAGGTGCCGAGCATGATGCGGCGCTTCACCTCGTCGCCGAATCCGGCACTGCGACTGGCGACGTTCATCGCCTCGTTGTTGGCGCCGTCGACCCGCAGGCCGTAGCGGCCGCCGTCGTACCGACTCAGGTTGCTGCTGGCTTCGGCCGGGGCGATGAGGTAGTAGGCCGACAAGCCGAACACCGTCGACGGCACCGACACCTCGTCGACGAGGGCACCAGCCGCGCCGAGGGCATCGGCAGCGGTACGAGTGCGGTCCTGCACGTCGGCTGCGATGCCGTCGATGCCGGCGCCCGACAGCTCCGAGATCACACCGACCCGAAGGCCCTCGACCCCACGATCGAGGACCCCCGACACCTGCGCCGCCGGCTCGGCGATCGAGGTGGAGTCGAGGGGATCGTGGCCGGCCAGGACCTCGAAGAGGGCCGCGGCGTCGGCGACGTCGGCTGCGAACGGGCCGATCTGGTCGAGCGAGCTCGCGAACGCGATGAGGCCGTACCGCGACACGGCCCCGTAGGTGGGCTTCATGCCGACGACGCCGCAGAAGGCGGCCGGTTGACGAATCGAGCCACCAGTGTCGGAGCCGATGGCCAGCGGGGCGAAACCGGCGGCAACCGCCGCGGCCGAGCCGCCGCTCGACCCGCCGGGTACGAGATCGAGATCGAGCGGATTGCGGGTCGGCCCGAACGCGGAGTTCTCGGTGGAGCTGCCCATGGCGAACTCGTCGAGATTGGTCTTGCCGATGGCGATGGCCCCGGCCTCGTGCAGCCGTTGCACCACCGTGGCGTCGTAGGGGGGACGCCACTGGCCGAGTATCTTCGACGAGCAGGTGGTCGGCACTCCCCGCATGCAGGTGTTGTCCTTCACCGCGATGGGTACGCCGGCCAGCGGGCCCGGATCGCCCCCGGCAGCCACGATGGCGTCGATCTCGTCGGCGCGAGCCAGCGACCGGTCGGCGAGCACCAGGTTGAACGCATGAACATCGGGCTCACGTTCGGCGATGACCGCCAGATGCGACTCGACCACCGACCGCGCCGACCGGTCACCGGCACGGACCGCAGTCGCCAGGCCGATGGCCCGCTCGGCCATCAGGCCTCCCCGAGCACGGGTGGCACCCGGAACTGGCCGGCTTCGGCCGCAGGGGCCTGGGCCAGGACCTCGTCGCGGTCGAGGCTGGGTACGACGACGTCGGGACGCATCACGTTGCTCATGGGCACCGGGTGATGCATGGGCTCGATGTCGGTGACGTCGAGAGCCTCGACGTCGGCGGCATGCTCCAGGATGGCGCCCAGCTGATCGGTGAAGCGATCGAGCTCGTCTGACGACAGTTCGAGCCGGGCCAGCCGGGCGACGTGGGCAACATCGTCGCGCGAGATGGGTGAGGACATGGCGGGCAGGATACCGATCACCCTCGGCGTCTCGTGGGGAATCTTCGGGCACACTTGGGGAGTGCCGACCCATGAGTTCCTCAGTGCCGAGTGGATCGTCGCCGCGCTCGAGATCCGCGACGAGTTCGCCGAACGCGCCGACATCACGCTGCCGGAGATCAGCATCAACCTCATCGTGTCCGACGTGCCCTTCGGGGACGGGTCGGCGACGGCGTCGATCGACACGTCGAGCGGGTCGACCATCCCGCAGGTCGGCACGCTGGATTTCGCCGATGCCACGGTCATCCTCGACTACCGAACGGCCCACGCCTTGCTCGTCGGCCGCGACCCACAGGCCGCCATGCTCGCGTTCATGAGCGGCAGCATCCGCGTCGAGGGTGACCTGGCCAAGCTGCTCGCCCTCCAGCAGCTCGAGGCACCCCAGGTTGCCGAGAGCGTGGTGGCCGAAGCACATCTGCGCGTGCTGGAGATCACCGCTCCGCTCGACTGAGGCACGCGCCCTACCGAGAGCCGAGGTCAGTTGCCGGTGGCGTCTCCCGCTCCGACGGTGAAGATCACGATCTCGTCGCCGGCGAAGAGCTCGGTTCCGCTGGGCGGGTCGGTGGTGAGCACCGGCTGACCCGGGGGGCCCTCGATCTCGATCACGACCAGGCCCGCCTCTTCCAAGATCGTCTGGGCCTCGTCGATGTCGAGACCCTCGACATCGGGGACGATCACCGGTTCGCGCCCGAGGGACACCACGATCTCGACGGGCGACCCGACCGCCACCTCGGTGCCGGGCGGTGGCGTCACCGCGATGACCAGACCGAGCTCGACGTCGTCGCTGAACTCCTCGACGCGGGTCGCCACGAGCCGGGCTGCCTCGATCGCGGCGATGGCATCGGCTTCGGGCAGTCCGACGAGACCGTCGGGCACCGGTCGAGGTGCGGGGCCGTCGGATACCAGGAGCGCCACCGCCGATCCCCGCTCGAGCTCGGGCAGGGGCTCGAGGATCTCGAGCACCTGATCGATCGGCGCCTCCTCGTCGAAGGCACGGGTGACCTCCCCGAGCACGAGCAGTTCGGCCTGGAGACGCAGCTCCGCTGCGTCGAGGGCCATCCCGACCAGATCGGTCGGCACCACGGCCTTGGGTTCACCGAGCGACACGGTGACCTCGAGCTCGTCGCCTGCCTCCATCTCGACCCCGGGGGCCGGGCTCTGCGCCACGATCTCGCCGACCTGGGTGCCGTCTCGGCGCACGTCGAGGCGGCGCACGGTGAGGTCGAGATCGCCGATCGCCGTGTCGAGGTCGTCGATCGAGAGGCCGACGACCGACGGGGCCGCGATCGGCTCGGACCGGGAGCTGTCGTACACGAGGAACCCACCGACGACCGCGGCGGCCGCCAACACGAGCGCGACGATCGCCCACGGCCACCGCCGTCGCTTCACGTCGCCCTGTTCGATGGCGAGCAACCGCTCGGTGCGGTGCCGGTGCTTCTCCTTGCGAGCGATCGCCTTGCGGTCTCGACGCGAGAGGCCGTCGGCCGCATACTCGACCCCGGGTTCGGGGATCTCGGCGGCAGCGACCGCAACCGACCCGGCACCGATCTCGGTGGCATCGGCGGGCTCGGCGGTGCTCGGGGTCCGCTCGATGGCCCCGGCCAACGGCAGTGGCTCGGGCCGCGGGAGCTGCTCGGCCGTGGCCATCATCGCCACGGCGAAGCCATCGGCGTCGGGCCGTTCGTCGGGGTCGCGGGCACCGGCCCTGGTGAGCGCCCGCCGCAGCAGCCCTGCCGCCTCGCCCGGGTCGTAGTCGGCTTCGGTGCGGGCCATGAGCGTGCCCAGCTGGGTGTCGGCGTCGAAGGGCAGGCGTCCCGACATCGCCTCGCCGAGCACGAGCGCCAGTGAGTAGACGTCGGAGCGCCCATCGAGAGCCGACCCCTTGGCCTGCTCGGGTGATGCGTACCGAGCCGAGCCGAGGAAGGTGCCGCTCGGCTCGGTCACCGAGGACTCGGCCAGCGCTCGGGCCAACCCGAAGTCGGCGATTCGGAGCCGCCCCTCGGCGTCGAAGATGACGTTGTCGGGTTTGATGTCGCGATGCACGAGGCCCCGACGATGCGCGTAGTCGAGCGCACGGGCCGCCTCGAGCCCGATGACCAACGCCTGTGAGGGCGACAGCCGGACCCCCTCGTCGAGCATGCGCCGGAGGCTTCCTCCGCTGAGGTACTCGGTGACCAGGTACGGCACGCCCTGGTGACCCCAGTCGTGCACCGCCATGATGTGCGGGTGGTTGAGGCCGGCGACCAGGCGAGCCTCGGCCTCGAAGCGCCGCAGGAACATGGTGTCGGCGGCCAGTGATTCGTGGAGCAGCTTCACCGCGACGCGGCGGCGCAGTCGCGTGTCGTCGGCGAGGAAGACGTGGGCCGACGCTCCAGCACCGATAGCGGCGACGAGCCGATAGCGGTCGTCGAGCACTCGACCCAGCTGATCGTCCATGTACACAGGAGGCACGGCGCGAGGGTACTGGTCGCTTCGGTCCGCGTAGAGGCATGCTGATGCGTCAATTCCCCCGACGTCGGGCACAATGCCGACGTGACCGAACGCCAGCTCCGCCTCGCCGTCGTCGCCTGCCTGGTGGCAGCTGTCGGCATCGCGGTGGGTGGGTTCATCCTCGCCGACGGTGGAGGCGGCGACGACCTCACGGTGGTCGACAATCCGGCGATCGACGCCATCTCACCTGCTCGCAGCGCCGAGGTCCTGCAACAGGAGGTCGTGTCGATCGATCTCGCTCCCGGCTACGAAGGCACCATCGTGCGCATCAACGACGTCGACATCCCGCCTCGCGACGTCACCTTCGACCCGACCCGCAACATCGTCACCTTCGATCCGGGTCCGGGCCGGATCCTCGACGCGCTCCTCCCCGACCAGAACTGCGTGACTGCGCTGTACTGGCGGTCGGCGGAGGGTCCGAGCCTGGCCTCCACCTTCACCTGGTGCTTCACCGCCGCCTGAACTCGGCCCCACGGACACGCATCAGCTGACAGGCTGGGGGCCATGAGCGGTCAATGCTTCATCCCGTCCGGTCCGGCCGAGCTGGTCGCGCCCGGCGGGAACGGTCGGTGGCTCAGCTCGCCGACGCGGCCCACCTCCCCCAGCTCGAAGACCCGGTCGGCTTCGCCGACGTCGTGGCCTCGTTCGTGGCCGAGATCTACGGGGACTGACCCGGCAACACTCCTGTCTCGAGCAACGTGGCGAAGCCGTCCTCGTCGATGATCGGCACGCCCAGCTCCTCGGCCTTGGTTCGTTTCGAGCCTCCCCCCTCACCGGCCAACAACGCTGTCGTGCGTTTCGAGATGGAGCCGGGCGACTTGCCTCCGTGAGCCTTGATCAGCGCCTGGACCTCGTCGCGGGTGAATCGCTCGAGCGCGCCGGTCACCACGATGCTCATGCCATCGAGGGTCTGGGCCGACTCGTCGATGTCGGGACCGGTGAAGTTCACCCCCGCCGAACGGAGCTTCTCGATCACCTCGAGGTTGCGGGGGCTGTGGAACCACGTGTACACCGCCTCGGCCACGACGGGCCCGATGCCGTCGACGGCGGCCAGGGCATCGGCG
>JAHEJN010000060.1:0-15139 GCA_024638845.1 Acidimicrobiales bacterium
CCGCCATCGAGGGGTACGCCGTGGCCGGCGGTCTGGAGCTGGCGGTCTGGTGCGATCTGCGGGTCGCCGCGTCCGATGCGAGCCTCGGCGTGTTCTGCCGCCGTTGGGGCGTGCCCTTGATCGACGGTGGCACCGTGCGACTCCCCCGACTGATCGGCGAGTCTCGTGCAGCCGACCTGATCCTCACCGGACGCGAGGTCGCCGCGCCGGAGGCGCATCAGATGGGACTGGTCAATCGGCTCACCGAGCCCGGCGGCGCGCTGGCCGCCGCGATCGAGCTCGCGACGCAGCTCGGGGAGTTCCCTCAGCGATGCCTGCACAACGATCGTGCATCGATGTACGGCCAGCACGGCCGCGACCTCGGCACCGCCCTCCGTGAGGAGGTCGACCTCGGCCTGGCCACGATCCGTTCGGGTGAGACCGTTGCGGGCGCCCAGCGGTTCGCCGAGGGCGAGGGTCGTCACGGTCGTTTCGCCTGACCGCAGTTGCTCGAATCCAGCCAGCACGAAGAACCAGCTCTGCTCGTCATCGCCTGGTGGAAGCGGTCACACCACCCGATGGGGATACTCATGAAGGCGCAGCTCGTCGGTCTCGTCGAAGGCGGATTTGGTTGCCGCCCGGACCGCTAGGTCCTTCTCGCGTTGCCAGTGTTCCTCGCACGTCGACGTGAGCTGGAAGCGGGTCAGCTTGAGGACGATCTCGTCGTCGCCGATGGTCTCGATCCAGTCCACGGGTACGAGGAGGTCGATGTCGTGCCGGATGTGGAGCATCTCGAGGGTCTCCTCGACGAAGCCTCCACCGAGAACGAACCACTCGTCGCCGCATTCGTCGAACTTGATGTCGATGACGCTCCCGATCGCGAACCCGTCGGCATCGCGGACCTTCTTCTTCTTGAGCTCGCTGAAGCTCGTGTTCAGAACCTGCATTTCGTCACCTACGATGCGCTGCGCGCCAGAAACCTGAAGCCTTCTGAGCCCTCTGTCCTCAGCATGGACGCCGAAACGGTGCGGGTCCAGGGTCGAAAGTCTCAGGCCGAGGCGGGGACCAGCTCGGCCCAGGCTCCGTAGCCGCCGAGAATGTCGGAGACGTCGTCGAAGCCGGCTTGACGCAGGACGCTCGCACCCACCGAGGAGCGGTAGCCGCCGGCACAGAACACGACGGTGGGGGCGCGGGGATCGAGCTCGTCGAGCCGCCCAGGGAGCTGCCCGACCGGAATGGCCGTCGCCCCGTCGATCGTCCCCAGCGCGATCTCACCGGGGTTTCGGATGTCGATGAGTTGCAGGCCGTCGATGTCGGCCTTCACGTTCTCGAACTCGAGCGCGGTCATGCGTGAGGCCGGCTGCACCTTCTCGGGATGGGCGGTCATGGCCTCGAGGGGTGACTCGAGGTAGCCGACCACCCGGTCGAAGCCGATGCGCGCCAGGCGATTCTTGGCTTCGACCTCGAAACCGTCGTCGGCAACCAGCACGATGTCGACGTCGTGGGGCACGACCGAGCCGGCGAACTCGGCGTAGCGGCCGTTGAGCCCGACGTTGATGGAACCGACGAGATGGCCGTGGGCGTACTCGTCGGGATCACGACCGTCGACCAGCATCGCGCCGGCCACGACGAGGCGCTCGACGGTGGCCAGGTCGAGGGCTTCGGGCCGAGCCGTCTCGTCGAGCAACCCACGGTCCTTGCGGTTCAGGACGGCGTCGTAGACGAAGTACTCGGGCGCAGGCGGCTGGCCCTCGGTCACCAGGTCGACGAAGGTCTGCTTGTCAGGAGCCAGCAGGGCGTAATTGGTGACCCGCTGCTCGCCCATGGTCGACCACGTGTCGGTCGACAGGTTCTTTCCACACGCGGAACCCGCCCCGTGGGCGGGGTAGACGCGCGTTGCGTCGGGTAGCGGGAGCAGCTTGTCGTGCAGGCTGTCGTACAGCTTGTCTGCGAGCTCGTCTCGGGTGAAGCCGATCGAGGCCAACAGATCGGGGCGACCGACATCGCCGATGAACAGCGTGTCGCCGGTGAGGACCCCGTAGGGGACCTCGTCGCCGGCGTGCTCGTAGACGACGATGCTCAGCGACTCGGGTGTGTGCCCAGGGGTGTGGAGGAACTCGAGCTCGACCTCGCCGAGCGAGTAGCGCTCACCGTCGGCCACCTTTCGTGAGGGGAATTCGGTCTCGGCGACCGCGGAGAACGCGATCTCGGCTCCTGTCGCGGCGGCGAGCTCCAGATGTCCCGAGAGGAAGTCGGCATGGAAGTGGGTCTCGATCACCATCTCGATCGTGAGTCCGGCCGCCTCGGCATCTTCGACGTACTCGTCGGTGTCGCGACGCGGGTCGACGACCACCGCCCGCCCCGTGGTCTCGTCACCGATCAGGTACGACGCCTGCGACAGGCAATCGAGGTAGTACTGCACGAACTTCATGGCTGAACCCTTTCTCATGATATGTACGGACATTATACCCCTAGGGGTACCCTGTCAACCACTCACGCTTTCTGCTGACCGAGCTCGGCGAGCACCCCGGCGATGTCGCAGTTGTCCGTACGGTTGTACGGCAGCTTGCCGAGCACCGTTCCCATGGTGCAGGTGTTCGAGATCGCCGAGAACGTCAGGCCGGCGGCCACTCCCCCGGCGAGCCACTTGGCACGAGGGAGAACGGTGCTGGCGACGACGCCGGCCAACGCGAGCGAGCCGGCGACCAGGCGCACTTGACGTTCCATCGCCCACCGATCGGTGTGACCTCGCACGACGTCGCCACCTGTCTGCTCCCATGCGGCCATTCCACCCTCGAGGATGTGCAGGGTGTCCTTGCCGGCCGCGGTGAGCTTCTGGTGGGCCTGCGTGGCGCGGCCGCCCGATTGACAGACGAGAACGACCGGATGGCCCACCTCGGCGAGATCGCGGACGTGTTCGCCGAGGGTGTCGAGCGGGACGTTGTACGACCCCGGAATGTGAACCGTCTCGTACTCTCCCCCGGTGCGGACGTCGAGGATGCGAATGTCGGGATCCTCGTGTCGGAGCTGGCGGAGCTGGCTCGTGTTGATGGTGTCGGTTGCAGGAATGGTCGTGGTCATGATGCCTCCAGGGAGGATGGTAGGTGAGTGGGATCGATGGTGGCCGTCTCGAGGCGGCCCGAACGCAGATCGTGCACGGCGCCGCGCAGGTCGAGCCGTCCGGAACGTGCCGCAATGCCGACCGGCCCGGCATGGCGCTCGAGCGCGCGGACGGTGCCGATCACGTTGAGACGGACGATCTCGTCGACATCGGCGTCGGGTCGGGCGCGTGCGATCCGACAGATCGGCTCGACGATCGGCGCCAGGTCGCCCGAACATGCTCCAGAAGCGGCGGCGTGGACGGCGCCACAGCCCGTGTGGCCGAGAACGACGATGAGGTCCACGCCGAGCTGGTCGACCGCGTAGTCGAGACTGGCCAGCACGGCATCGCCGGCGGTGTTGCCGGCGATCCGCACGACGAAGAGCGATCCGGCGGGCTGGTCGAAGACCACCGAGGGCGGCACGCGGGCATCGGAGCAGGCCAGGATGGCCGCCATCGGTCGGTGGGCCGGAACGGCTGCGGGCGCGGGGGCCCCGGCCCGGGCGTGGGCCTCGATCAGGCGGTGCCAGGCGGAATCAGACATGGCTGTCGATCGCCGATGCGGCGACCCGCTCGTCGATCCCGTATCGACGTTGGTCGCTAGGCGCCGGCCGGTGAGCGGCGATGGCTTCGATGGCGTCGTTGGTCGATGTGTGGACGCGGTCACCGAGACGGTCCCACATTCCCGAGCGGCGGAGGACGTCGCGCACCGGGCCCTTCACGTCGGTGAGGTGCACCGTGACATCGCGCTCGTCGATCTCGGTCAACAGCTCCTGGAGCATCTCGGCGCCCGTGACGTCCAGGTCGTTGATGCCTGATGCATCGAGCACGAGCGCACGCGGCTCGGCGTCGATCGCGGCCACGTGCGAGAGGATCAGCTTCTTCACATTCGACGCGTTCACGAACGACAGTGCCGCGTCGATGCGCACGATCCGCACGCCGTCGATGACGTGCGCCTCGGGGAACCGCGTGATGTTGCGGTAGCTGGTGGTGCCGTCGACGTGGCCGAGGACCGCGCTGTGGGGTTTCGACATGCGGGCGAAGACCACCAGCATCGACGCCACGACCGCGACGAGGATTCCGAGCTCGATGCCGAGGACGAGCGTGGCGAAGAAGGCGACCGACAGTCCGATGAGATCGCTCTTCTTCACCTGGGCGATGTGGCGCATCTCGGCCACGTCGACCAGGCCGATGACGGCCATGATGATGATGGCACCGAGGGCTGCGTTGGGCAGCGACGCGAACAACGGCGTCAAGAACGCAATAGTGGCCAGGACGACGCCGGCGGTGACCAGCGAGGCGAGCGGCGTACGAGCACCCGCCGTGTCGTTCACGGCGGTGCGAGAGAATCCGCCGGTGACCGGATAGCCGCCGAAGAGACCCGCTGCGACGTTGGCGGCACCCAAGCCGATCAGCTCGCGGTTGGCGACGACCTCGTAGCGATGGCGACGGGCATAGACCTTCGCGACGGCGATCGACTCCATGAAGCCCACGATCGTGATGACCAACGCGGTGGTGGCGAGGTCGCCGACGAGCGACCCGCCGAAGTCGGGAAGACCGAAAGCAGGCAGCGAGTCGGGGATGTCGCCGACGACCTTCACGCCGCGATCCTCCAGGCCGAACAGCTCGACGGCCAGGATCGATCCGACCACCACCACCAGCGCGGCGGGGACTCTTGGTGCGTAGCGCTTCATGGCGAAGAGCGCCGTCAGTGCGAGCACGCCGAGGAGCAAGGTGGTCGTGTTGGTGCCCGACACGTTGTCGAAGAACTCGAGCACCGTCTCGTAGAAGTGGTCCTTGCGCTCGGTCGAGATTCCGAAGAGATGCTTCGCCTGTGAGAACCCGATGATGATGGCGGCCGCCGCGGTGAATCCGACGAGTACCGAGTGGGAGAGGAAGTTGACCAGGAAACCGAGTCGGCCGACACCCAGCGCGATGTGGACGACGCCAACCATGAGCGCGAGGAGCGCCGCCGCCGCGAGATAGCCCGAGGTCCCCTCCTCCACCAACGGAGCGAGGGCCGACGCCGTGAGCAGGGAGACGATGGCCACCGGACCGACTGCGAGCTGGCGTGATGTGCCGAACAGGGCATAGATCACCACCGGAATGGTGGCGGCGTACAGGCCGACTTCGGGTGGCAGTCCCGCAAGGAGGGCATAGGCCATGGCCTGGGGCACCAGCATCGCACCGACGGTGAGGCCGGCGGCCAGGTCACTGCGGAGGTCGGTGCGCTCGTATCGAGGGGCCCAGTCGAGGATGGGGAGCAACCGTGCGAGTTTCGACATATGACCGAATATACGTACTTTTGGCAGGATCGTCAACCCATACCCCTACGGGTATGCTCCGGGCATGCAGTTCCCGACGGATACATCGACCGAGGCGATCGTGGCCCTCCGACGACTCGAGGGCCAGATCCGCGGTGTTCAGCGCATGGTCGAAGAGCAGGCGGAGTGCCGCGACATCGTCACCCAGCTCGCCGCCGCCAAGGGCGCGCTCGACCGGGTCGGATTCCGACTGATGACGGCGGCGATCGGCCATGCCGACTCCGACACCGACCTCGACCAGCTCGAGAAGCTGTTCCTCAAGCTGAGCTGACGACGGGCTACCCCCGTCGATCCGGGAGTCGGTAGGCCGTGGCGGCCGGCTTCATCGGCCGGGCGTACCAGAGCGGGCGGCGCAGGCCGTGCTCCCTGGCCGCAGGGTCACCCGAGCCGGCGGGACGGGTCTTGGTGAGCCAGTCGAGATAGGCCTCGCGCGACTTGTCGGTGTCGACCACGACGTCGCCGTACTCGTCCCCCGGCAGGGCAGGCGTGACACGCACCCGTTGGTGCCAGCACTGCATCCCCGAGACAGGGTCGGGTTGGACGGAGAACGTGGCGTTCTGGTGCACGCCGGTGTCGGTCCACCAGATACGACCGGTGTCGGGATCGTCCGAGGTATAGGGCTCCATGCCGTGCTCACGCTCGAGCTTCCACGTGGTGCCGTCGTTGGTGATCTTGGCTTTCCCCGCCGCCCACGAGCGAGCCTCGCCCTCCTCCAACCGCCAACGGCCCATGTGATGGGAGACGGCCACGATGCCGGGGCGAATGCCTTCGGTGCGCCAGGCACTGATGACGAAGTGGCCGATTCGGGTCGAGATCCGGACCAGGCCGTTCTCCTCGATGCCGAGCTTCTCGGCATCTTCGGGGTGGATCCACATGGGATGCCGGTGGCTGATCTCGTTGAGCCACTTCGAGTTCGCCGACCGAGTGTGGATGAGGGTCGGGATGCGAAACGTCGGAAGGAGGATGCGTTCGGTCCCGGCCAGGTCGAGGTCTTCCCAGTGGACCTGCGACGGAATCCACTTCGGAGTGGCGACGTCCTTCCAACCCCAGTCGGCCAGCGTCGACGAGTAGAACTCGAGCTTCTTCGACGGTGTCGGAAAGCCCTCCCTGGCGACACCTTCGACGTCGACGGCCGGCGACCCGTCGCCGAGGGGGGCGAGGGTGATGTCGTCGAGCGCATCGAGATCGCCCGACCACGTACCGGCCGTGCCCGGCTTTCGGTAGACGCCGCTCTCGTCCTTGATCGTCCCGGCGAGTGTGGCCTCGTCGACCACGTGCTCGTAGGGCTCGTACGGGTCACTGGGAACGGCGTAGGCCGAACGATCACGCATGAACTCGAGCGGGGTCTGGTCGGCCGCGGCCGCGGCCTCGGCCAGACCGGGGACCTTCTCGGCGAACATCTTGCCGTAGTACTCGTCGACGGTCAGCGGCTTGCCCGGGTATCGCTCGCTCTCGAACCACTTGCGGATGCCCATCGAACCGTCGGGGTCGATCTTCCACGACAGGTCGATCCAGAACTCGTTCTCCTCCCAGACCTCGCCCTGGTTGTAGTCGTAGCTGCGGGCATCGGGGCCGAGGTCGCCGGTTCCGCCGTTCTGGCGGTCCTTGATCTCCGCGTAGCGCCGGAACACCGACTGGCGAAACGACACCCAACGACCGGCGTGGGTCTCGTAGCTGGTGATGTCGTGGCGTTCGGGGGACACACCCATGGGCAACACGTAGTCGGCGAACCACGCCGTCTCACTCCACGTGGGGGTGAGCGCCACGTGACAGGCCACCTTCGACTCGTCCTTCAGGGCCTCCATCCACGTGAAGCCGTCGGGGTTGGTCCAGATCGGGTTGTAGACCCGACTGAAGTAGACCTCGAGCTTGCCCCGGCCCTCCTTGAGGAAGTGCGGCAGCAGTATCGACATCTCGTGGTACGCGAGCGGGTACTCCACGGGCCATTCGAGCTCGTTCCACGTGTCGAGGCCCGGCGCCCCGATCGGGTCGCCCGGCTTGAACTTGTTCATGCCGTTGCCGGCGGTGCCTCCCTTGGTGGCCACCGAGCCCGTGAGCACGTTGAGGAAGAACAGACAGCGGGCCACCTGCCAGCCGCCGAGGTTCCCGGCACCGGCCGCCCGCCAGTTGTGGCTGGCGAACTTCGTGGGATGGTCGCCGATGAGGGCGGCGATCTCGCGGATGGTGTCGGCCGAGATCCCGGTCTTCTGCTCGGCGGCCTCGGGGGTGTACTCGGCGTATTCGTCGAGGATCGCCGGTCGCACCGACTCCCACTCGACGGGCAGATCGGGGCGGGTCTCGCGGAGGTAGGTCTCCCAGTTGGTCCACCGCCGGAAGAACTCGGCGTTCCAGGTCTCGTCGGCGACCAAGAGGCGGGCAATGGCAAGCAGGAGGAAGGGCTCGGTTCCGGGCCAGGTGGGAAGCCAGTAGTCGGCCTTGGCCCCGGTGTTGGAGAGCCGGGGGTCGACGCAGATGATCTTGGCCCCCTTCTTCTGGGCCTCCATGATGCGCTGGGCGTGCGGGTTGAAGTAGTGGCCGGCCTCGAGGTGCGCGGAGATCAAGAAGATGACCTCGGCGTTGGCGAAGTCCGACGACGGCCGGTCGTGCCCCATCCACGACTGGTAGCCGATGCGGGCGTTCGACGAGCAGATGTTGGTGTGGCTGTTGTGGCCGTCGACCCCCCAGGCCTTGAGGACCCGCTCGGTGTAGCCCTCCTCCCCCGGTCGCCCGACGTGCCACATCACCTCGTTGTGGCGGTCTTCCTCGATGGCGGTTCGGATGCGCGCACCGATGTCGGTGAGGGCGTCGTCCCAGCTCACCCGCTCCCAACGGCCCGATCCCCGTTCACCCACGCGCTTCATCGGGTACAGGATGCGTTCGGTGTCATAGACCTGGTTGAGCGTGGCCGGGCCCTTGGCGCAGTTGCGGCCGCGGCTGGCCGGGTGTTCGGGATTGCCCTCGATCTTGGTGATCTGGTCGGTGTCCTGGTCGAAGTAGGCGACCAGACCACAACCGGCCTCGCAGTTGAAGCAGGTGGTCGGCACCATCGTGTACTTCCGTTCGACCTTGTCGGGCCACGCCTTGGCGTCGAGCTCGCGCCAGTCGTGCCACTGGTCGTGGGGTGGGTACTTGTGGAGATCGGTCACGGAAGATCGTTTCTCGAGGAGGTCAGGAGAGCGGGACGGACTGGCCGGCCCGTATGAAGGAGTCTTCGTAGGAGAACATGCCGACGAGCGCCGACACGCCGGCGGCGGCGACCAGAGCGGGGTTGTCGATGTCGGCGGCCAGGGCGATGACGACCGCGACAGCCGGGACGACGAGACCGAGCCCGACACCGCCCCACCAGAACTGGCGGGCGTAACGACCCTTGGTCATCTCCTCGACGGCCAGCTCGACATGACGGCTGCCACGGGCCGAGAGCTCGATGGCGATGAGTGCCCCCGTGGCGGCAACCCCGCCCAGCAGTACCCAGCGGATCGCCGTGACCTCGGGAACGGCCATGAAGATGTCGAGGATGGCGTAGGTGGCGCCGCCCGCAGTGACCGCCTGCGCGAGGAGAACCGGCAACAGCAGCGGCGTCTGCCAGAGGTCTCGGCCCTCGCACTGGCCGAACAGATACGCCGTGTACCCGGCTGTGCCCGCCGCGCCGAGGGCGGCCGGAATGGCGAGGATCTCGAGGAGTCCGGGGGAATCGGTAATGCCACCGAGGAACCACAGCCCGCAGACCGCGGAGAAGGCCATGAGCACATAGGCCCCCTTGACCAGCCACGACGACCAGTTCCCCCTGGTGATGAGGTAGTGGAATCGGGTCGGCTGCTTGAGATCGGCGATCAACAACACGCCGGTGAGACCGAGGAAGACGCCGGCGACGATGGGCGGGACCACACCGACGGCGGCCTGGCTGTCGCTGTTGCCCAGCAGCACCATGAGGGCGGCCACGGCCATGACCCCGGCCGCAACCGCCTTGGTGACGAGGTAGGCCGACACCTTCTCTTTCCACGTCATCTGGTGGGCGGTGGTGTACGCAGTGCGGGCAACGACGCCGAATTCGTCGGAAGGCTTGTTGCCGAGGTGAACGGGAACCGTCGGATGACGGGTGCCCGATGCATTGCGCAGGGTGTCGGCCCAGATCATGCCGTCGTTGGCGATGGCGGTGCGCGTCGGATCGAGCGACGCCTGGTCGGCGCCCCGGTAGTACACCTTCGGCTTGGTGTTCTGTTCGGGCGCACGGACCGCGACGTCGTCGCGAGCGATGATGCGGCTGATCTCGGAGGTGGGATCGTCGAGATCGCCGATCTTGATGGCCTCGGTGGGGCACACGATCTGACACGACGGCTCGAGCCCGACCTCGAGGCGGTGATTGCACATGTTGCACTTGTGCGCCGTGTTGGTCGCGGGGTTGATGTAGAGGGCGTCGTACGGGCAGGCATTCATGCACGACTTGCAGCCGATGCAGTCGTCGTCCTGGAAGTCGACGACGCCGTTGTCGGAGCGAAAGAGCGCCGAGGTGGGGCAGATCGCCATGCACGGGGCGTCGTCGCACTGGTTGCAGCGCATCACGTTGAACTTGCGGGCCACATCGGGGAAGGTGCCCGTCTCGATGTACTTCACCCAGGTGCGGTTCACGCCGAGGGGCACGTCGTGTTCGCTCTTGCACGCCACCGTGCACGCGTGACAACCGATGCAGCTGTCGCTGTCGAGCAGGAATCCGAGACGGGTCACGTGCTTCTCCAGGGTCCTCGGCGGCCATTCCGGCGCCGTTTCCGAAATGTACGTCCTTTCGGAGTGCCGGTCAACAGGCGAAAGGAGCCCATGTCGCGGTCAGGACGCCGCCGGGCGGAGCTCACTGCGGCCACCGGCGGACCAGTCGGTGACGAACCGGTACCGGTCGCCGCGAATGATGGTGGTGCGCCATTCGATCGGTCGGCCGTCCCTGCACCCGAGACGTTCGAGGAAGAACGCGGCATCGGTCTTCCGCAAACCGAGGCGAGATCGATCCGACGGCGTGGGGACGACAGGGGTGAGTCGTTCCCATCCCTGGTTCGGCACCGGTGCACCGGCCTTGGCCAGTTCGGCGTACAGCGCGGTGTGGGCCCAGTCGACCTCGAGCAACGGCGCGGCGATGTCGTGCGGCATCCAGGCCCGATCGACGGCGAGGGGGGCCCCACCCGCAAGTCGGAGCCGCCCGACCAGCACGAGCTCGGTGTTCTCGGCGACCTCGAGATACGAGGCCGCCACCGAGTCGGTCACGACGCCGAGCTCGAGGACCTCGCTGGTCTGCTCGACGCCGGCCGACTCGACCGACTGGAAAAGGCTGTAGAGCGTGCCGAGGGACTGCTCGAACTCCGAGCGATTGACGACGGTGCCTCTCCCCCGCTCCCGCTTCAGCACCCCGGTCTTGTTCAGGTGCCGAACGGCCTCGCGCACCGTGTGGCGGCTCACCTCGTAGGCCTCGGTGAGCTCGAGGTCGGTGGGGAACGACTCGGCGAACTCGTCGGCCTCGAGACGGCGCCGCAGATCGATCTCGAGCTGGGCCCAGAGGGGCATGGGACTGTTGCGATCGAGCGGCGTGAGCGTCATCACGACTCCTTCGACCTCACTTCAAGCTATTCGGACAATACACCCAATTCGCCTCTGTGTACGGTTGGCGCCAATGACCGATCCCGTGCCCCTCACGCCGGACCAGATGTGGGAGGAGCGCTACCGCGCCGCCGACGGCTTCCTGTACGGCACCGAGCCCAACGACTTCGTCGCCGAGTCGGTGGCCGGTCTCCCGATCGGCGACGCGTTGTGTCTCGCCGACGGTGAAGGCCGCAACGGCGTGTATCTGGCCGGGCTCGGCCACCACGTCACGTCGGTCGACGTCGCCGCGACGGGTCTGGCGAAGGCCGCCCGCCTGGCCGCGGACCGAGGCGTCGAGCTCATCACCATCCTCGCCGACCTGGCCGACTTCGATCTCGGCGAGAACCGGTGGGACCTCATCGTCTCGGTGTTCGCGCACACGCCGCCGCAGGTCCGGGCCCGCGTGCACGCCGCCGTCGCCCCTGCGCTTCGACGCGGCGGACGCTTCATCCTCGAGGCCTACACGCCCGACCAGATCGGTCGCGGCACGGGCGGACCACCGATACCCGAGCTCACCATGACCCTCGACGGACTACGTCGCGAGCTCAAGGGCATGACGATCGAGCACGGCATCGAGAAGATCCGGCCCGTCATCGAGGGCCCGGGCCACACCGGCGTCGGTGCGGTCGTCCAGGTGATCGCCACACCCACTCGCTGACCCTCGATCGACGCGGTCTCAACCGCCCTCGTCGGCGATCAGGCCGGCGTCTCGCCCAATTCGCGGCTACAGCTCGACAACCGGCCAGTCGAGCAGGCTCGCCAGGGCCCGCAGTTCGTCTCTGACGTCGGCGTAGACGATGCCGTAGTGGTGCTCGAGACCTTCATCGAGCACGGTGGCCATGACGTCATCAACCGGCCGGTCGAAGCGTGCGACCCCGGCGGTGCCGTTGAAGGCCAACGGCTCGGCCAGCATCTCGGCGCCGCCGATCACCAGTCGATGCCGGTGCCGCGACCGACTCACCCTCGCCAGCGTGATCCGGCCGGGCTTGAGCGGGAACTCGTTCAGCAGCGGCTTCCGGCGGTTCGAGTGGATGGTCGCCCGCGCGGGCGCATCGGGACCCGCCATCGAAACCGGAGCCAGCCCGCAGTGCCAGAACACTCCGGTGTCGTCAGCCGCGTCGAGGTGCACGAGGTCGGCCACGAACGAGGGCTGATCGGCGAGCCATTGGAGGATGAGGCCGGTGATGTTGCCGTACACGTCGGCCTCACACGAGCCCGGCGTGTGCGCCTCCGTCAGCATCGCCATAGGGGTGCACACCGCTCCACCGAACTCGGTGAACGCCTCCGGCCAACAGCGCGTGGCCACGCCGGCCCAGTGCCCCTCGTCGACCAGCGATTGGAGGCCGGCCTTCAGCCGCAGACTCCGATCGAGGGCGACCTGGTCGACGTCGTCGATCCCCACCAGGGAGGCGGCTGCGTCGACGCGAATCGACGACACATCCGAAGCAGTCGCGCCCTCGGCCCGGGCAAACAGCTCGGGTAGTGGCCGTTCGTCGACCCGAACCCCCAACTGGTCACGGAGCACCGCGGCGTCATAGCTGCACGGCTGGAAGCCGTCGGGATGGTCGCCCACCCGTCCCACGGTCGTCGCCCGCAGTCGGTCTCTCACCGCGACCGCGGAACGTCGGGCGGCCGGTGAGAATGCCTCGAAGTCCGCGACCGGGGCGATCGCCGGAGGAGCGGGCCCAGAAGTGATCAGCGACGGGATCTCCTCGGCCGCCCTCGGGTCAGTGGGTGATCGGTAGATCCAACGGTACGGCCGGTCGAGGTTGGTCAGGGCGAAGCCGGCGAGGTTGATGCCGCAGAACGAGTTCAGCCGCAATCTCCGACCCGTTCGCTCCTCCGGGAAGGCCCACAGCACGACCGGAACGTCGGCCCCTGCGGCCTGAATCGCGAGGCTCGCAGAGGAGAACGTTGCCTGCAGGATGACCAGTCCATCGATTGGCGATTGGCTCAACCCGTCGATCGCATTGCCCATCGCACCCGAGTCCATGATGGGCTCCGGCGTGCCGACGATGTGATGGCCGGCGCGAACCAGCTCGGCGACAGCGGCCTCGGCGTTCGCCGTGGCGAAGGCGACGTCGAAGGTCGGTAGGGCAATGGCAACGATGCCGAGCCTCATCACAGGATGCTCCCGTACTCGGCGGGAGTGTCGTCACTGAGGCGAAGCAGCCCCCAGAGCTTGCCCGGCGTGAGCGTCACGGGTGCACCCCGATCAGCGCATCGACATCTGCTCGACTCGGAAAGCCGTCCCTTCCGCCGGGACGCGAACACTTCATGGCCGAAGCCGCCGACCCGAACCGGAGGGCGTCGGGCGGCGACTGACCGACGGCGATGCCGAAGGCGAACGCGCCGTGGAAGACGTCGCCGGCCCCGAGGGTGTCGACGACCGCGACCGGAAGTGACGGGAGCAAACGGGTGTGGTCGTCCTCGACCCACTTCACGCCTCGTCCGCCGAGCGTCACGGCGACGAACGCGTCGGACGTGGCGGCCACCTGACCGAGGGCCCGGTCGATGTCGGCGGTTCCGGTGAGCGTCACCAGCGCCGGTCGGGAGAAGATGACATGCGACGCAGATCCGAGGATGTCGGCGGGGGTCTCGGTCGTGGTGAGATCGAAATCGACGATGGACGGAACGCCCAGCGCGTTCGCGGCATCGATGGCCGACCGCGCGCCGTCTGGCCAACGGAGATCGACGACAACGGCGTCGGACTGGTCGATCTCGGCGGTGGTCACCGGCCGGGACGAGTCGATGAGGCGGCCATCGGTGCGGTTGAGGATCGTCCGCTCGCCCTTGTCATCGACCGCGACGCTCGACTGCGGCGACGGCACGCCGTCGATCCGGCGAACCCCGGCGACGTCGACGCCGAATCGGACGAGGTCCTCGACGATCGAGTCACCGATGGCATCGGTGCCGAGGTTCGAGACCAGGCGGGCGTTGCCGCCAAGGGCGGCGACGGCGACCGCAGCGTTGGCGGCGGGACCTCCGCCGCGAACGCACAGCGATGACGCCAGGTTCTTCGCCCCCGGCCGGAGGGCGCGGTCGATCGAGAACACGGTGTCCTGAACGGAGATGCCGACGCAGGTGACCGTCGGGGGTCGAGCTGTCATGCGGTCAGTCTCCGACCGATCGTGGGGTGGCTGTAGGGCCTATTGACCCGAATCGCCCGACCGATCAGGGACCTCCAACCCTTGACACCCACTGACTGCTGGTGGATGGTCGCCGTAACCGAGGGAGGCCCCGATGCAGCTCGTCCGACGTTCCGCCTTCTTGATTCCGGTGCTCATCGCGACCGCCCTGGTCGCTGCGACCACGTCGAATGCCACCGTGCCGGTCACGCTCCCCGGCACCGGGGCGATCGAGAGCTCGCTCGTCGACGTGACCGTGTCGAACACAGGCTCGGCCGACGAGGTGGTGTTCACCTTCGCTGGTGACGCAGTGCCGACCGTCGACGCGACCTTCGGCGGGCCACCGTTCGTCACGATCGCCGACGACGTCGTGACGGTGCCCGGCGCCTCGTTCATCAACCTGCGCATGTTCCCGGCACGAGGGGCGAGCTTCGGTGCCAGCTGCGCCAACGCGCTCGGTCCGCCACCCACTCCGTCGGCGGGCCAGATTGCGGTCGCCGCCTACTTCACCTGCTCCGAGGGTCTGACCGTCACCGAGCCGGTCGTGCCGTCGGCTCGCCTGGTGCCCAGCGGCACCAGCAGCCAGATCCTCGCCGCCACCCTCCGGCAGTTGCTGGCCGGCCCCTCGGCCGGCGACACTGCGGCGGGCCTCGGATCGTTCTTCTCGAGCGCCACCGCCAACACGTTGCTCTCGGCCACCATCGCTCCTGGTGGCGCCGCGACGATCAACTTCGACCCGGCGCTGGCAACCCTCATCCCGAACGCCAGCTCGAGCGCCGGAAGTGCGGCGCTGCTGCGAGAGCTCGATGCCACCGTGTTCCAGTTCCTCGAGGTCACGTCGGCGACTTACCAACTGGGCGGGAGTTGCGAGGCCTTCTTCAACTTCCTGCAGCGCGGATGCACGCCTCGTAGCCCGAGCGACGGGGCGTCGGCCACCTTTTCGGTGACCTACAACGGCCCCGAGACCGTCACCGGCCCGAGCGTGA
>JAHEJN010000060.1:15239-18070 GCA_024638845.1 Acidimicrobiales bacterium
CGGCCCCGAGACCGTCACCGGCCCGAGCGTGAACGTGACGCAGGCCTCGCAGCTCGAGGACTTCGAAGCGCAGCTCACGTGGGTCATCGGTCTGAGCACCCCGACCGACGTGACCGTCACCACCGCCACCGGGCCGGCCCGCGTCATCGTGACCGTGCCGCATCTCGCGCAGGGATCGTTGTCACGGATCTACGTCTCCAACCGGATCGCTTCCGGTCCCGCCGACTACGCGATCCTGTTCGGCCGGCCCGACCAGCAGGTCATCGTCGGCGACTGGGACGGCAACGGCGCCGATGGGTTCGGGGCACGAGCCGGCAACAGCTACAGCCTCGCCAATCAGTTCGGCACCGTCTCCGCCGTGGTCGGGTACGGCAAGGCCGGCGACGACGTCTATGTCGGCGACTGGGACGCCAATGCCACCGACACGCTCGCGGTGCGCCGCGGCAACGTCTTCTTCCTGAAGAACACCATCGCGTCGGGCCCTGCCGACGTGGTCCTCGGTTACGGGAAGGCGGGCGACGAGATCTTCGTCGGCGACTGGAACGGCAACGGCCAGGACACCTTTGCCGTGCGCCGCGGCAACGTCTTCTTCGTCCGCAACACGCCCACCACCGGCATCGCCGACGTGGTGTTCGGGTACGGCAGAGCGGGTGACGAGGTACTCGTCGGCGACTGGAACCAAGACGGCCTCGACACCTTCGCCGTACGTCGGGGCAACGTCATCTACATTCGCAACGACCTCCAGACCGGAATCGCCCAGACCGTCATTGCCTACGGCAGAGCCGGTGACCAGCTTCTCGTCGGCGACTACAACGGTGACGGTGTCGACACCTTCGCCGTGCGTCGGCCGCCGCCCTAGAGCACCGGAGATGCCTCGTGCCTGATGCCAACCACCGACCGGATCGTGTCATCGACGTCTTCGCCGATGTGTCGTGTCCCTTCGCCCACTTCAGCTTGAAGCGATTCGTCGACGAGCGCGCCCGTGCGGGAGCCGACCATGTGCATCTCCGGGTGCACGCCTGGCCGCTCGAGCTGGTCAACGGCCATCCGCTCGGTGTCGATGCGGTCGCCGACGAGATCGACGACCTGCGCGCGCAGGTCGCCGACGACCTGTTCGCAGGCTTCGAAGCCTCGGCATTCCCGGAGAGCACCATCGGCATCATCGGCACGGCCACGCTCGCCTACGAACGCGGGATCGACATCGGCGAGGCGTTCAGCCTCGCGATACGAGACGCTCTGTTCGAACAGGGCCAGGCGATCGGCCGACCCGACGTCCTTGCCGCCATTGCCGCCGACCACGGCGTCACCGTCGCCGACGATGCCACCGCTCGGACTGCCGCCGAAGCCGACCTCGCCGAGGGGAAGACACGCGGCGTCGTCGGATCGCCCTACTTCATCGTCGATGGGCACGAGTTCTTCTGCCCCACCCTCGACATCCAGCGTCGAGGCGAGCACCTCCACATCGCCATCGACCACAACGCGTTCAGCGGCTTCATTCAGCATGCGCTGGTCTGACATCGATCGGCGGTAGTCGACCTCCGCGGCACCTCAGGCGCCGAGCTGGGATGCGAGGTACTCGGCGATCGCCGCCGCGGCGGTCAGAGCAGCCTCACCCCGCCACGGGTGCTCCTGGCCGGGCACGAGGATCACCTCGACCGGCGTTCCGCCCTCGGTGGCCGCGTCGGCCAGAGCTGCCGCGTCGGCCGGGGGCGCCGTCGTGTCGTCCTCCCCCGTCATCAGGAAGAGCGGCGGTAGCTCACCGGCTCGTGCCGCCGCAGGAACGGCCGGTAGTTGGTCGGGGTATGAGAGCAGCGCCGCGACGGACAGCTCGATGGGCTCGACAGTGGTGAGTCCCCCGCCACCGATCTCGGCCGCCATCGCCGCGACTGCGCCGAGCGAGTATGCAGCGGTACCGATCCGGTCGGGGTCGACGGATGGGTCGGCGCGCAGTGTGGCCACACCGTCGACGATCGCCTGCAGGAGCGGCTGGGCGGCACCGATGACCGGTCCGGCCTCGCAGTACGTGTCCGGGGGCGCCGGTTCGGCGGCCAGGTAGTCGATGCGCAGCGCGACCACGTCGCGTTCGGCCAGTGCGCGCACGATGGCGTCGGTGATCTCGGCGTCGGATTCGTAGCCGCCACAGCCGTTGAGCACGATCGCGGCGGGCCGTGGAGGGACGGCCTCGTCGGATGCGCAGCGCTCACCCGCAATCGTCGTCTCGCCGGTGCTCACGCTCACCGGTTCACAGCGGACGGCGATAGCTGACGGGTCGGGGGTCGGGGACAGGGTGGGCGACGGCTCGGGCATGGCGGTGGGCTCCGGCACCGGCTCGACGGTGGCCTCGAGGGCGGACTCGACAGTGGCCGTCGGGGTCGGCTCGACGGCGCGGTCGTCGCCGTTGGAGCCACAGTTGGGTAGGGCGAGGGCGGTGAGGAGAACGACCACCGCTGTGGCAACCAGTCGTCGATAGGTCAGACGAGTCACGTCCGCCTCACTTCTGCCGCTGTCTCCACCCTCAGCGTCCCCGCCACTCGACCTCTCGGCCAGTGCCGAAGGTCATTCTCGCAACGATGTCGAGATCAGCAGCTTCAGGTCGCGTAGCCCCGCTCTTGGCGCAGGGTGGCGAACCGTTCGACACGAGCCACGAATCCGGGCGATCGGCGCATCCGAGCGCCGATCTCGGCGTGGGTCACCCCTCGGGTACGGGCCTTGAGCACCGTGCGCTCCAGTGCAGTCGGCTCCGACCGAGCAACGCTGGCACGTGGAGTCCGTGGAACCTCGATGAGCCGCAGAATTCGCTGGATGTGGCCAGGCGAGCTCCTGAATCTCCA
>JAHEJN010000061.1:0-8877 GCA_024638845.1 Acidimicrobiales bacterium
ACCGCTGCCGCCGTCACCAGCTTCTGGAGCGAGGCCGGGATCAGACCCACGTCGGGTTGGTGCGCGACCAGCTCGACACCGTCTCGGTCGACGGCGACCAGGCAACTGAGCGGGGGTGAGACCAGGGCGATGTCGAGCAGCTCGCCTTCGGTTGCAGCCTGGGCCCGCGGCCCGTCGAGGATTTCGGGCACCCGACGGGCCGACAACAAGGGCGTGGTCGGTGACGAGACGTCGGCGCTCGAGACGGCAGTGACAGTCTGCTCGCCCCGGTCGTCGCTGAACCGGAAGGCGAGCACCGAACCAACGATCAACAGGATGGGGAGAACCAGTCGGCGCATGAACCGCTGATGCTACTTGCCCGCCGTCACGCGTCGCGACGCGCCCTACGGCGTCGGTGGTAGTCCCATGCGTGCGCCAGCGCCGCAACCGCACGTCGAGCCGAGGGATAGCAGTAGCCCCCACCCTCGCGCACGGCAGCGACGCCGGGGTTCGCGGGATCGGCGACAGCGAGCTCGCTGGCAACGAGCACCGGCTTGCCCCTCGCGGCGGCGACCGCCATCGCTGCCTCGGCGTACCGCTGGTCCTGGCGACGGTGGTACGAGACGATCCGGTCGAGACCATGATCAGGGAAGAACCGACCTTCGCTCATCAGCCGGGCCTGGTTCGACTGGATCCCGAGTCCGAGGAAGATGACTGCGTCGATGTCGCGGTGACCGGCGACGAGGTCGAGAACCTCGGGCACGGTGTCACGTGTCTCGCCGCCGGCGAGGTCGATGGGGTTGTTGCGGCTCCAGCGCGGCGGAACCCGTTCACCGATGGAGGCCAGGAGGTCGTCGGGAAGGGCGGCGAGCTCCAGCGCGGTTCCGGAGATGGCATCGGCGGTCAGGACGCCCCAGCCACCCACCGTCGTGACGACGGCGACGCGGTTCCCCTGCGGAAGGGGCTGCGTGGCGAACAGAGCAGCGGCGTCGAACGCCTCTTCGACTCCTTGCGCCCGAACGGCACCGGCCTGCCGCAGGGCGCCGGTGAAGATCCGATCGTCGCTCGCCAACGATCCCGTGTGGCTCAGCGCGGCCCGCTGACCCTCGAGTGAAGCTCCGCCCTTGACGACGACGACAGGCTTCACCGCTGCGGTTTCGGCCACGCTCTGCATGAAGCGACGACCGTCCCTCACGCCCTCGACGTAGGCCAGGCACACACGGGTGACGTCGTCGACTCCGTACCACTCGAGGTAGTCGCCGACGTCGAGCGCCGCCGCGTTGCCCGCGCTCACGGCCCGACTGACACCGACGCCCGACACGCTGGCGAGATTCAGGAAGGTGGACACCAGGTTGCCCGACTGGGAGACGACGCCGATGCCTCCCGGTGGCGGGTACGGCGCCACGATCTGCGCGCACAGACCGGACGGAGTCGACACCACGCCCTGGGCGTTCGGACCGGCGAGCACCATGTCGAGCTCCTCGGCCAGAGCGACCAGCTCGCGTTCTCGCGCCGGCCCGTCGCCCCCCGCCTCGCCGAACCCGGCCGAGGTGACGAAGGCCGCCCGCACTCCCCTGGCCGCAGCCTGACGGAGGATGCCGGAAACCGTCGGCCCCGGCGTACAGACGACGATCAGATCGGCTCGACCGTGGGGCAGATCGTCGACGCTTGCGACCGTGTGGATGCCCAGCACGGGTTCCTGGTCGAGATTCGTCGCGAACACGCGGCCTGCATAGCCCGCGGCCAAGAGGTTGTGCAGGGCGACGAAACCGAACTTGCCCGGATGGGCCGACGCTCCGGCGATGATCACACCGGCGGGGTCGAACAACGGCGAAAGGTCCCTCACCGGGTGACCACCAGTGCGTCGACCGCTACCGGAGCCCCGTCGACCACGAGCACCGGATTCACATCGATGGCGTCGATGGAAGCGTCGGCCTCGGCGCACGTCGCCACCGCCATCACGACCGCGGCGAGCGCGTCGCGATCGACCGGCGGTTCACCGCGGAACTCACCGAGCAGACCCTGGGTGACCAGATCGTCGATCATGGCGTGGGCGTCAGCCGTCGTCATCGGCAGAAGACGGAACGCCACGTCGGCCACCACCTCCGCGAAGATCCCGCCGATGCCGAGCATCACCGACGGGCCGAAGGTCGGGTCGGTGCTCATCCCGACGATGAGCTCACGACTCGACGCGAGCATCGCCGCCACCAGGAGCTCGACATCGCCGTCCTCGGTGGTGACCCGTGCGAGGAGATCGGTGCCCGCCTGCCGAACGGCAGCAGCATCGCGGAGTCCGAGGCGAACCAGACCGCGCTCGGTCTTGTGGGCGATTCGACGACCACAGACCTTCACCGCCACGGGGAAGCCGATCTCGTCGGCGGCGCCGACCGCGGCCTCGGGCGTCGCCACGACACGCTCGGACGCGATGGGGAGACCGAACCGAGCGAGCAGGAGCTTCGACTCGTGCTCGGACAGGGTCACCAGAGGACGGGGTTCGCGATCGGCCATCGGACGCTGAACCTAGCGGACACCTGGCGGCGGGCCCGCCGCCCCCCGACGCGCCTCACCGCTGCCCATGTGGCAGGGTCTTGGTCACGAGTTCTGTCGTCTACGTGTCCGGGAGCCGCGCCTGCCCATGCTGGCCAACATCATCATCGCCATGGTCATCGGCCTGGGTATCACCCAGGCCGCCAACCTCGTCACCACCATCTACCTCCACCGAGGTCTGGCCCATCGGGCGGTCAACGTGAGCGGCCCGATGGCCGTGTTGTGTCGGTTCATCGTGTGGACCAGCATGGGTATTCGCCCCCGGCAGTGGGCCGCGGTGCACCGCAAGCATCATGCGTTCACCGACGTCGAGGGAGATCCGCACTCTCCGATCCTGCTCGGCTGGCGTCGAGTGCAACTCACCAACGTCGTGCTCTACCGGCGGGTGGCCCGCAACCCCATCGAGGTCCGTCGCTACGCACGAGACATCGAGGCCACCAAGCTCGACCTCTACCTCCTCGATCACGCCGCCATCGGGCTCGGCCTCGGTACAACGGCGTTGGTCCTGGTGATGAGCGTCCTCTTCGGCTTCCCGATGTGGGTTCCACTGCTGGCGGCCGGCACCCACGTGGTGCTCTACCTCGGACTGAGTGGCTCGGTGAACTCGATCGGGCACACGTTCGGGCGGCGGCCCTACGACAACTCGGCAACCAACCTGCACTGGTTGGCCATGCTCACATGCGGGGAGGGTTACCACAACAACCATCATGCGGCCCCGACCTCGGCCCGCTTCAGTCTCAACCGACACGAGTTCGATCCAGCCTGGCCGATCATCCGCTTCGCGGGCAGACTCGGCCTCTTGAAGGTGCGCCACTCCGAGGTCAAGTTCGCAGCCGGCGCTCGCCGGCATACGGAAGCGGCCTGAACGCCGCGTCGCTTTCGAGCGGACCGTCACCCGATACCTTCGACCCATGCACATCGTCGCATCGCTGTTCATCGAGGCCATCGACATGCACCAAGCTCCCGGACCGTCGACGCGTATCGACCTCACCGGCGTCCACTTCTCGATGGCCGCCCCGATGCCGTTCCCGGTCACGGTGAGCCCCCATCTGGTGGTGCTCGTCTACTGCCCGCCCGACGCCAACGGCTTCGGCGCGCTCGAGGTCTCCTTCGAGCGTGACGGCGAACAACTGGTTCGCAACGTGTCACCCGTTCAGGTCGAACCGGGAATGTTCACGCGCCAGCTCGTACAGGCCCAGCTCGAGTTCGCGGAGCCGGGCACGATCATCGCCCGGTGCAGCCTCGACGGCGCGCCGTCGATGGACGTGCCCTTCACGCTGCTGCCACCGGTGTGAGCGATTACGCGGTCGGCCTGTCGGAACACCCCGATGCGGCGGTCGCGGTCGGCGAGGCGTTCGGTGCGGTGCTCGACGGCGTGGGCCACTCGCCTGACCTCGGGGTGCTGTTCGTGTCTCCCCACCACGCCGAGGCCATGCCCGACATCGTCGACGCAGCCCACGGGATCGTGGCGCCGAAACACCTCCTCGGCACGCTTGCGAGCACCGTCATCGGGGGTCATCGCGAAGTCGAGGACGCCCCTGCCATCGCTCTCTGGGCCAAGCGTTCTGCGCCCGGCGCGCACCTCACCCATCTCGACATCGTCGACAGTGGAGCCGGGCCGACGCTCACCGGGATCGATCACACGGTCGCCGACGCCGCCACGCTGATCCTGGTCGCCGACCCGTTCTCGTTCCCCGCGACGGCGGTGCTCGAAGTCATCGCCGAGATCGCCCCCGACGCCCGCGTAGTCGGTGGTCTGGCCTCCGGGGCCACGCGTCCGGGTGAGAACCGGCTGGTGTTCGGTCGAGAGATCGTACCCAGCGGTGGCGTGCTGCTGACCCTTCTGCCCGACAGCTCCGTCGCGTCGATCGTCTCCCAGGGATGTCGACCGGTCGGTGAGCCGTACATCGTCACCGACGGCAGTGGCAACCAGATCCGAAGCCTGGCAGGTCGGCCGCCGCTGGACCGCCTTCGTCATCTGTTGGCCACGGCGGAACCCGAGCAGGAGGCGCTCCTTCGGGGAGGTGTCCACATCGGAAAGGTCATCGACGAGTCCAGGGTCGAGTTCGCTCCCGGGGACTTCCTCGTCCGCGGCATCGCCGGGATCGATCAGTCGACCGGCGCCATGACCATCGGCGACAACGTCGCGGTGGGTGACACCGTGCAGTTCCATGTTCGCGATGCCCGGACAGCAGCGGAGGAGCTCGTCTCCCTCGATACCCGCACGGCCGCCGCCGGGCTGCTCTTCACGTGCAACGGCCGGGGCACGCACCTGTTCGACCGACCCGACCACGATGCCGCGGTGGTCCAGGACGTCGTCGGTCCGCTCGTGCTCGCCGGCATGGCGTGCGCAGGCGAGTTCGGTCCGGTCGGGGGACGGAACTTCCTGCACTCCTACACCGCCTCGTTGGCCCTTTTCGAGACGTGACCGACATGTGTCCTCTCCGATCGGGGGGCACAGTATGGTCGGCCCTGACCCAGACGGAGGATCCATGACCGACGACCTCGAGCAGCTCGGAATCAACGTGATTCGCGGGCTCGCGCTCGATGCTCCCAACCGTGCCCGGTCGGGCCATCAGGGCACGGCGATGGCACTGGCCCCGCTGGCCCACGTGCTCTTCACCCGCGTCATGAACTATGACGCCGCCGATCCCGAGTGGCCCGATCGAGACCGGTTCGTGCTCAGTGCCGGCCACGCCTCCATCCTCCAGTACGCCCTGTTGCACCTCACCGGCTTCGGCCTGACGATGGACGACCTCGAGCACTTCCGCCAGTGGGACAGTCCGACCCCGGGCCATCCCGAGTACGGCCACACCGCGGGCGTCGAGACCACCACCGGTCCCCTGGGTCAGGGCTTCGGCAACGCGGTCGGAATGGCCATGGCCGAGCGCTGGCTGCGAGCACGCTTCGGCGAGGCCGCCTGCGATCACTTCACCTACATGATCTGTGGCGACGGCGATCTCAGCGAGGGTGTCAGCCACGAGGCGGCATCGCTTGCCGGGCATCAGCATCTCGGCCGCCTGATCGCGGTCTACGACGACAACCACATCACCATCGACGGCCCCACCGAGATCGCGCTCACCGACGATGCCGCGATGCGATTCGCGGGCTACGGCTGGCACGTCGAGAACCTGGGCGAGGCCTCCGAGGATCTCGACGCACTCGAGGCGGCCATCAGCCGCGCTCGAGCTATCGACGACGCGCCTTCGCTCATCATCGTGCGCAGTCACATCGGGTATCCGTCGCCGTCGCTCACCGACTCGCCCAGCGCCCACGGATTGGCTTTCGCCGACGCCGAGGTCAGTGAGGCCAAGGCAGCCATGGGCCTGCCCGATCAGCCGTTCTTCGTGCCCGACGAGGTACGCGCGTTCTATCGGACCGCGGGCCGCCGCGGCGCGCCGGCCCGAGCCGAATGGACCCGACGGGTGGCCGATCTACCCGACGCAGACGGCTTCCGGGCAGTGCTCGACGGCGCGGTCGACCCACGCTGGACCGACAACCTGCCCACCTACGACACCGGCTCGGCGATTGCCACACGAAAGGCATCGCAGGCCTGCCTTCACGCCGCCGCAGCAGGAATCGCCGGCCTGGTCGCCGGGGCCGCCGATCTCACCGGCAACACCGGCGCCAAGCTCAGCGCCGACGACCACACGCTGAGCGTCGAGAAGCCCGACGGCCGCCAGCTCCACTTCGGCGTGCGGGAGCACGGGATGGGAGCGGTCATGAACGGCCTGTCGCTCTACGGCCTCCTGCCCGTCGGCGGTACCTTCCTCGTGTTCAGCGACTACATGCGAGGTGCCATTCGCCTGGCGGCGCTCATGGGTGTGCGCGTCATCTACTCGTTCACCCACGACTCGGTCGGCGTCGGTGAGGACGGGCCCACGCACCAGCCGGTCGAGCAGATCGCCGCGTTGCGGGCCATGCCCGGTCTCCAGGTGATCCGACCCGCCGATGGCAACGAGACCGCCGCTGCGTGGCAGATGGCCGTCGCCCACGATGGACCCACCGCCCTCGTTCTCACCCGCCAGGACGTGCCCACCCTCGAAGGCGTCGGTGATCCGGCGCTCGTCGCCCGAGGCGGCTACGTCGTGCGGCCTGCTACGGTCCCCGACGTCGTCCTCGTCGGTGCCGGCAGCGAGGTCCAGCACTGCATGGGCGCAGCCGATCTGCTCGCCGACGAAGGGATCTCGGCTCAGGTGGTCAGCCTGCCGTGCTTCGGCGTCTTCGACGCCCAGGATCTCGCGTACCGGCACTCGGTCCTGCCGCCGGGTGTGCCCGCTGTGTCCTGCGAGGCCGGCGTCGCCTTCGGATGGGGCACCTACGCCGAGGCCCACGTCTCCATCGAGCGATTCGGCGCATCCGCGCCGGCCGACGTCGCCATGCGAGAGCTCGGCATCACCCCCCAGCATGTCGCCGCCGACGCGCGCACGTTGCTCGCGTCCCGACAAGGAGCTTGACATGACCAAACTTCACGACCTCTTCCAGGACTACGGCCAGAGCCCGTGGCTCGACAACCTCCGACGCGGCTGGATCACCAGCGGCGAGCTCCAACGGTGGGTCGACACCGGCGTCCGAGGCCTCACGTCGAACCCGTCGATCTTCGAGAAGGCCATTGCCGGGTCCGCCGACTACGACGACGAGTTCCGTTCGTCGATCGGCGAGGGTAGGAGCGTCGAGGACTCGTACTGGCGACTGGTGGTCAGCGACATCGAGGCCGCCCTGCGGATCTTGCGTCCGGTGTACGACGCCAGTGACGGCGGCGATGGGTACGTCTCGGTCGAAGTCGATCCCGGACTGGCCCGCGACACCGACGGCACCATCACCGCAGCGCGGGCGCTCTGGGACACGATCGACCAGCCCAACCTGTACGTGAAGATCCCCGGCACCGCCGAAGGCCTGGCCGCCATCGAGCAGATGATCGCCGAGAAGCGCAACATCAACGTCACCCTCCTGTTCTCCATCGATCGCTACCGCGAGGTCATGGAGGCCTACCTTCGGGGCCTCGAGCGCGCCGAGGGCGACCTGGCGCGGGTGTCGAGCGTCGCGTCGTTCTTCATCTCTCGTGTCGACGGCGCCGTCGACAAGGAGCTCGAGAGCATCGGCACACCCGCTGCCCGGGCCATGAAGGGAAAGACCGCGGTCGCCAACGGCAAGCTCGCCTACCGGGCGTTCCTCGAGACCTTCCGCGGTGCCCGCTGGGAGGCACTCCAGGATCGCGGAGCACGTGTACAACGGCCACTGTGGGCCTCGACATCGACGAAGGACCCCTCGTATTCCGACACGTTGTACGTCGACACGCTCATCGGACCCGACACCGTGAACACTCTTCCCGATGCGACACTCGAGGCGTTCATCGATCACGGAGCCCTCCGGCGCACCGTCGACAACAACGTGGCCGAGGCCGAAGCCGTCATCGACGCCATCGCCGAACTGGGAGTCGACCTCGCAGCAGTGACGCGACAGCTCGAAGTCGAAGGTGTCGCATCGTTCGAGAAGAGCTTCACGTCGCTCATCGAAACCCTCGACACGAAACGCCAGCAGCTCTGACACTCCCGGTCAGTCGGTTGCAGATCGAAACCCACTGGTCGTAGAGTGCCGCCGTGGATGCCCAGCCGAACGATCACTGCTCCATTCAGCAGACCCTCGACCAAGTCGGCGACCGATGGACGCTGTTGGTGCTGCGGGACATCTTCCGGGGCTACCGCCGGTTCAGTCACATCCAGGCCGATCTCGGCATCGCCCGCAACCTGCTGGCCGATCGACTCGCCAGGCTGGTCGACGCCGGCATCCTGACCAAGGTGCCCTACTCACAACGCCCGCCACGATTCGAGTACCGACTCACCCCGAAGGGCCGCGACCTGTCGGTCCCCCTCATCGCGCTCATGCACTGGGGCGATCACTGGTGCGCCGACGATCGGCCGCCGGTATTGCTGGTGCACCACGAGTGCGGCACACCCCTCGATGTGGCCATCACCTGTCCGGTCTGCGACGACGAGGTCGCCGCTCCCGACATCCGGAGCCTTCCGGGGCCCGGCCGAACCATGGAGAACCAGGCGACCGCATGATCGATCTCGACCGTCCCCTCTCGTCGCTCATGGCCGATGCCCGAGCGGTGCGCAACGTCGCGCACGGGCACCGCATCACCTACTCGCCGAAGGTCTTCATCCCGCTCACCATGCTGTGCCGCGACAAATGCGGATACTGCACCTTCGCCCGGCCACCCGCCCGGCTGACGGCGCCATACCTGTCCCCCGAGCACGTCCTCGCCCTCGCCCACAGTGGCGCCCTCGCCGGCTGCCACGAAGCGCTCTTCACCCTCGGTGAGCGGCCCGAGCTCCGCTATCCCGACGC
>JAHEJN010000061.1:8977-18020 GCA_024638845.1 Acidimicrobiales bacterium
GCCGACGTGCTCGTCATCGGCGACGGCGCGACGACCGCCTGGTCACCCGGCAGCACGGTCGACCCGCCGGTGCTGGTGCCGGCATCCGTCACCCTCACCACGCCCGCTGTTGCGGAGGTCCTCCACGGCTTCGAGGCAGGCGACGAGCTGGGGATCGACGAGATCGTCACGCTCTTCGGCGCCCGCGGGCCCGATGTCGCCGCAGTTGCCGCCGCCGCCGACCGCCTGCGCGAGGCGACCGTGGGCGACGACGTCACCTGGGTCTCGAACCGCAACATCAACTACACGAACGTGTGCACCTTCAAGTGCCGGTTCTGCGGATTCTCCAAGGGCCCGCTGTCGCTCAACCTGCGAGGTACGCCGTATCTCCTGACCCTCGACGACATCGCCGACCGCACCATCGAAGCGGCCGAGAAGGGAGCCACCGAGGTCTGCCTCCAGGGCGGCATCCATCCCGACTTCGACGGCGACTACTACCTCGACGTGACTCGTGCGGTGGTCGACGCAGTCCCCGACATGCACGTGCACGGTTTCACCGCGCTCGAGGTGACCGAGGGAGCCCGACGCCTCGGCGAGCCGCTCGCGCGGTACCTGCGCCGCATGATGGATGCGGGCCTGAAATCGCTACCGGGAACGGCAGCCGAGATCCTCGACGACGACATCCGGGCGGTCCTGTGCCCCGACAAGATCGACACGCAGGAATGGCTCGACGCCCACCGCACCGCCCATGAGGTCGGCCTGACCTCGAACGTCACCATCATGTTCGGGACGATCGAGCAGCCTCTGCACTGGGCCCGCCACCTCGTGCGAACCCGTGAGCTCCAACGGGAAACCGGTGGATTCACCGAGTTCGTCGGCCTGCCTTTCGTGCACATGGCCGCGCCCATCTACCTCCAGCGCAAGGCCCGCAGAGGTCCCACCTTCCGGGAAGTCGTGCTGATGCACGCGATCGCCCGCCTCGCCTACCGCGGCCACATCGACAACATCCAGGCGTCGTGGGTGAAGCTCGGCTTCGGTGGGGTCCGGCAGCTCCTCCAGGCCGGTGTCAACGATCTGGGCGGCACCCTGATCAACGAGAACATCAGCCGGGCGGCCGGTGCCGAACACGGCCAGGAGGTCGCCGAGGCCGACTTCCGCGGCCTGGTCGAACCACTCGGTCGCACGTTGGTCCAACGCACCACCGCCTACGGACGGATGCCGGACGAGGCCGAACGCCTCCGCCCGACCAGGCGTCGACGGGTCGTGCTGCCCGTTCGGGCATCATGATGCAATGACCGACACGCCTTCGTGGTTCTCGCTACCCCGATATCGCACCGGCGACGACGCCATCGATCAGGCCCTTGCCGGCGTCATCGGCCTCATCGACAACCGCGAGAACGCCGAGCTGGTGTTCGAGATGCTCGCCACCGCCGCCCGGCTCGGACGAAACGAAACCGGACGGGGTGATCTGAAGCTCCTGAACAGCGCGCTGAAGGAGCTGCGATATGCCATCAGAGCGTTCGCCCCCTACGAGGACCATCGCAAGGTGTCGATCTTCGGGTCGGCGCGCACCCACGCCGACTCACCCGAGTACCGGCTGGCTCACGACTTCGCCGAGGGCATGGTCGGGCGAGACTGGATGGTGATCACCGGCGCCGGCCCCGGCATCATGACCGCGGGGATCATCGGCGCGGGAGCCGAGAACTCCTTCGGGGTGAACATCGTCCTCCCGTTCGAGAGCGGGTCACCACCAGGTCTCGAAGGCGACCCCAAGCTCATCAATTTCCGGTACTTCTTCAGCCGCAAGCTCATGTTCATGAAGGAGTCCCACGGGTACGCACTGTTCCCCGGCGGGTTCGGCACGCTCGACGAGACCTTCGAGCTCCTCACCCTGATGCAGACGGGACGCACCTACCTGGCCCCGGTCGTGATGCTCGACGCCGACACCTCGTACTGGGAGACCTGGACCCACTTCGTGGAGTACGAACTGGGCGAGCGTGGCCTCATCTCCGCCGCCGACCTCGACCTGGCGCGCATCTGCCACACCGTCGACGACGCCGTCGACGAGATCTGCTCCTTCTACCGGACGTACCACTCGATGCGCTTCGTCGGAAAGCGGTTGGTGCTGCGCCTCGGCCACGAGCTCGATCGCGACGAGGTCGCCGAGATCGACAAGGAGTTCAGCGACATCGTCGAGTCGGGGCACATCGCTGCGATCGAAACCACCGACGCCGAGATCGCCGACGACGATGTCGTCGACCTGCCCCGGCTCGCCTTCGCCTTCGATCGCCGATCCTACGGCCGACTCCGACAGATGATCGACCGCATCAACCACCACGAGCCTCCTGTCGGCTGAGAAGCCGTCAGTCCCAGACCTCGTTGGGGCCCTCGTGTAGCAGGCTCGACGCCTTCTGCACCGCGCGACGAGCTCGGGTCAATCGCTTCTCGTCGACGGGCAGCTCGGTCCCGCCCGCATCGATCGAGTCCCGGAGCCGCGAGATGGCAAGGTCGGCCAGCTCCTCTGCGATCGCATCGAGCCGCATACGTAGTTCGTCGAACTCTCCGGCCATGGGCTCAGTGTGTCCCACAGAAATGGTTTCTGTCACGAACCCGCATCCAGCCAGACCGCATCTACCATGCTCTCCTGTGTCACGACCGCTCGCTCTTGCCGACTGGTACGCGAAGAACGCCACTGCGATCGCCACCGCTCTGTTCGACTGGATCGCCATCCCGTCGGTGGCGGCGCTGCCGTCGCTCGCCAAGGATGTCGAGGCCTCGGCTGCCTTCGCCTCCCGGCACATGCATGCCGTCGGCCTGCGTCGCGCCACCATCCTCGACCGGGTCGCCGGACCGGCCGCCTACGCCGAGTGGACCGGGGCCGGCGAGAAGGCCCCGACGGTCTTGGTCCTCGCCCACCACGACGTCGTGCCCGCCTCGCCGCTGAACGAGTGGTCGTCTCCTCCTTTCCAGCCGCACGTCACCGACAACGCCATCGTCGGTCGTGGCGCAGCCGACGGCAAGGGCGCGGCGCTCGCCGCCATCGAGTCCATGCACGGGCTCATCGAGTCGGGTCACACGCCGGCGCTGAACCTCAAGTTCCTCGTGCAGGCCGAAGCCACCATCGGAAGCCCGAATTTGGCTGCGCTTCTCGATCACGAGGCCGACCGACTGGCCGCCGACGTGATCGTCGTGCCGGTCGCGGGGGCCGGACACCGGGGCGCCACGGTGTTGGCGGGCACCCGAGGGTTGGTTCTCGTCGACATCGAGATCCGCACGGCCGACCGCGACGCTGCGACCGCGAACTACGGCGGGGCCATCGCCAACCCGATCATCGTGGCGTCGCGCCTGGCCGCCGACCTCGTCGATGCGACGGGGCGCGTGACGATTCCCGGCTTCTACCATCGGGTGCGCCAGCTCTCCGATCGAGGCCGCAAGGTGCTCTCCAGCCTCGACTTCGACGAGTCGGCCTGGCGTGACGTCCCCGGCGCCCGACTCACCGTCGGTGAGTCGGGATACAACGCACTCGAGCGCCTGGTCGCCCGGCCGAGCGCCGACATCGTGGGCATCAGCGGAGGGAATCGCAGCGACGCCGCCAAGGCGATCGTTCCGGGTTCGGCCACCATCCGGCTGGCGCTCGGGCTCGTGCCCGACCAGCGCAGCGAAGAGCTCGTGTCGGCCATGCGCTCGTGGGTCGAGGCCCGCCTCCCGCGGGGCGTGCAGTCGAGCCTGACCATCAGGGACTCGACCCGACCCACCATCGGACCGGTGGGGCGTCCATCCTTCTCCGCGCTCATCGCCGCCACGAGACGCGTGGCCGGTGTCGATCCGGTGCTGTCTCGCCACGGTGGGGCCGGGGCCCCCGACGCGGTCTACGACTACTACGTGGATCAACCGGTCCTGCTGGTGCCGGTGGGTGACGCCGGCAGTCGCATCAACGCGCCCGACGAGCAGCTCACGCTGGCCGACCTCCGGACGGCAACGGTCACAATGGCCGAGCTCTGGCGGGAGCTCGAGAACCTCGGCACGAAGGCATGACCTCGGGCACCACCAGTCCGCCGGCCACGACCGACACCCAGAGCGAGATCAACGCCGAGATCGCGGCCGATGCCCGTCAATGGGTGGCGTTCACCGACGGAGACGGTGACACGTGGATGTTCGACCTCTCGTTCCTGACGAGCAACTGGACGTGCATCTACGGGGCGGGCTGCCTCGGCATCGGCGAGTCGCGCGACGCCGCGTCGGCGCTGGGATGCTGCATCCACGGCGCCCACTTCATCGACGACGACGATCACATGGACACCCTCGCCTCGGCCCGACGCCTCAGCGCCGCGCAGTGGCAGCACCGACCCCCAGACGTCGCCGATGCGTTCGCGGTCGTCGACGACGTGGCGGTCACCACCACCGTGGACGGCGCCTGCATCTTCCTGAACCGGCCGGGATTCGCCGGTGGCGTCGGGTGCGCCCTCCACCTCGGCGCCTCGAGTCATGCAGAGCGGCCTCTCGACTGGAAACCCGACGTGTGCTGGCAGGTTCCCCTCCGCCTCGACGAGCACGTCGACGACAATGGTCATCGCACCTGGCGACTCCGCGGTTGGGAGCGCCGCGACTGGGGGGCCGGTGGGGCGGACTTCGATTGGTGGTGCACCGACGAGCACGACGCCTTCGTCGGGAACGAGATGGTGCTGGAGGCCTTGCGCGACGAGATCGTCGAGCTGGTCGGCGCCGACGCGTACGCGATCCTCCTTCGCCATCTCGACACGCTCGACCTCCGTCGTGTCGTTCCGCAGCCGGGGTCGGTGCCCGTCGAACTGCGCTCCCGCCGGTGAGACTTCCCTTCGTAGCGGCCGACATCCGCCTGCCGCGCATGGTGGTGGCTTCGCTGGTGACCGGCATCCTCGTCGGCTCGGTGGTGGCCGGCTTCGAGAAGGTCACCGTCGGACTGCTCCTCGAGGAGCTCTATCACCGACCACTCTGGCAGCAGGCACTCGCCCCGTTCCTCGGTCTGGCGATCTCCACCGCAGTGCTGCGCTACATGGGGTACGGCGCCGACTCGTCGACCTCGGACGAGTACATACGGTCGTTCCACGAGCGGGCGCCGCACCTGCCCCTCAGGCAGCTGCCCGCCAAGCTGCTGGCCGGTGCGGCCACCATCGGATTCGGCGGGGCAGTCGGTCTCGAGGGGCCGTCGATCTACGCCGGTTCCAGCATCGGCCTCAACCTCCAGGAGCGGTTCAGCCAGTACTTCCGTCGCCAGGAAACCAAGGTCTTGCTCACGGCCGGTGCGGCTGCGGGCGTGGCCGCGATCTTCCAGGCCCCCGCCACGGGCGTGATCTTCGCGCTGGAGGCGCCCTACCGGGACGATCTTGCCCGCCGTGCACTGCTGCCCTCGTTGTTCGCGGCCGCCTCGTCCTACCTGACCTTCGTCCTGATCGTCGGCACCGAGCCCGTACTGCCGTTCTTCGGGCGGGTTCAGCAGGACCTGCGACTGACCGACATCGTCGGCGGGGCCGTGGTCGGGCTCCTTGCGGGTTTCGGGGCGCGATTGGTGGCCTGGGCGGTGCAGCGGGCCAAGAGGGTGGCCAGGTCGACCGGCTCTGCCGTGATCGTCCTCGTGGGCGGAGCGGTGCTCGCCGCCCTCGTGATCACGTCCGACATGGTCTTCGACGAGCCGACCACGCTGGGTCCCGGCGTCCGGGCTCTCGAATGGCTGACGGGCGGAGATCACAGCCTGGGACTGATCGCCGCGTTGTTCGGCTTCCGCATCGCCGCCACCCTCACCACGGTCGCGTCAGCGGGCACCGGAGGGCTCTTCATCCCCCTCGCCGTGCAGGGCGTCATCATGGGGCAATTCGTCGGCAAAGCACTCGACAACACCACAGGGCTGTACCCGACGCTCGGACTGGCCGCCTTCCTCGGAGCAGGGTATCGAGCGCCGATCGCAGCGGTGATGTTCGTTGCCGAGTCGAACGGTGCCGGTGCGGCCTATGTCGTGCCCGCGCTGATCGCGGCTGCGGCGTCGCAGCTGAGTGCCGGAAACACGTCGGTCTCCTCGTATCAGCGCTCGGTGCGTCTCGGGCACCTCGAACGGCGCTTCACCCTTCCCATCACGGCGGCGCTGAGCACCGACGTGCTCACCGCACCAAGTGATGCCACGGCCTCGGAGTTCGTCTACATCCATGTGCTCGGTCGTCGCGAGCGCGAGGTCCCGGTCGTCGACGACGGCAAGTACACCGGCATGTGCTCGCTCGATCAACTGAGCGGCGTTCCCCGCGACGAGTGGGACGAGATCGAGCTCGGATCGATCATGAACACCGGGGTCGCGGCGGCCACACCCTCGTGGACGATTCGCGACGCGGTGAAGGCGATGGACAGTGCCGACATCGACCAGATGGCGGTGACCGACAACGAGGGAAACTTCATCGGCGTGGTGCGGGCCGAAGACATCCTCAAGCTCGACGAGATCCTCGATCAGACCGAGGGCGGAGCTCCGGACCGACCGGGCACCTGACCGTCAGCGGGGAAACAGGTCCTCGGCGTCGTCGGCCTTCGATGGCGAAACCGAGGCGCTGGCATTGAGGCACCAGCTCTTGTGGTCTTGTCCGGGAAGTGCCTCGCATTCGGGGCAGGGTTCCTCGTTGTCGCTGAACATTCCGTCGAGGCCATCGCTCGTGTGCTTGAGCGCACGGGCCTCTTCGTAACGTCGGTGGCGTCCCTTCTTCACGTTCGAAGACTCCGCGGGAGAGAACAGTACAAGGAAGACTCTAGCGGCCGTTGCTGCCCGTCAGACGGTGGGCAGAGGGCTCGGCCAGCCCTGGCTCACCCTACACGAGCGAGCAGGCGGGCCGGATCACCCGATCGCGTCGTCGGATCGCCCGACGGTGACGATCGGCTCGCCTGAACGGGACTCGAGCAGGAGCTTGCCCCCGCCGGCGAAGGCCAGCGAGGCGTCGCCGGCGACGAGGCGACGGATCGGCTCACCCGCCAGATCGTTTCGCCAGCCCTCACTGAGTCGCGAGGGTTCTCCTCGGAGCAGTGCCTCGATGTCGGAGCGCGTGCCGAGCAGCGCCGGATCGAGCTCGAGATCGTTGGCGTACTGGGCGATCCAGGCCGACAGAAGCGACGCCGCCGGCCGCAAGGACACCTGATCGCCGCGACTCATCGGCCGTTCCCGCTTCGGTGGGCCCTCGGCCAGGCCCCGCCGGACCGCCGCGAGGATCTCCTCACCCTGAGGGCCTCGCGCCTGGCGCTCCTCGACGCCGCGGAGCTTGGCCAACGCTTCGATCGAGGCCGGGGCCTTCTGGGCCACCGACACGACGGCCAGGTCGGAGAGGATGAACCGGGGCGGGAGGTCTCGCTCGCTGGCCACGATTTCACGCCAGGCGCCCACCGCTCGGGCCACGCCTCGGGCTGGACCCTTCAGATGACGGGTCTCCTTGATGCGCAACCAGGCGTCGTTGGGGTCACGGGCCACGACCATCTTGCGTCGCAGCATCTCGGTCTCGGCTTCGGCCCACGCGCGGCGGCCGCGCGCCTCCAGATCGGCGACGAGCGCCTCGTAGATCTCCAGCAGGTGCTCGACATCGGAGGCCGCATAGGCGAGCTGGCTGGGTTCCAACGGCCGACGCAACCAGTCGGTGAGTCGATCGCCCTTGCCGAGCCGCATGCCCAGTATGCGTTCGTGCAGGGCCGCCAGCGACGGCGAACGCATCCCGAGGAAGCCAGCTGCGATCTGGGTGTCGAACATGCGCCGGGGCACCGTGCCGCAGTCGCGCAGCATCACCTCGAGGTCTTGACCTGCAGCGTGCATCACTACCAGGCCAGGGCCGTCGAGCACCTCGCCCAGTGGCTCGAGATCGACGGCGAGCGGGTCGACCAGGACCAGCCGATCACCCCATTTGATCTGGACCAGGGCGACGCGCGGGTAGTACGTGCGCTCACGATGGAACTCGGTGTCGACGGCATAGACCTGGGCGCGCGACAGCTGGTCGAGCACGTCGGAGAAGGCATCGGGCTGATCGATGAACTCGAACGGCGCCGACACGGTGTCAGGCATCGGTGCCCAGAGCTGCACCGGTTTCGACCGGGAAGCCACTGTCGACCCAACGCATGGTGCCACCGTCGATGTTCATGGCGTCATGCCCGCGGGCCGCGAGGTACTCGGCCGCCTTCTGCGAGCGGCCACCCTTGGCACAGATCACGTGGACCTGACCGGCAGGAATGGCAGCGGCCGCCTCCGGCCACTCGGAGAGGGGGAGGTGGATGGCTCCGGGAACATGACCGGCGACGAATTCGGCGAGCTCTCGGACATCGACGAGATACGCGCCCGACTCCAGCCGTCGGGCCAACTCGTCGACGGGTACCTGGGGGATGTCGTTGACGATCATGGGGCTCCTGTCGATCTCGCTGTGAGACTATCGCCGGGCGAGATACGAACGAAGGTCTTCGGGAGTGTCGACGTCGATGAGATGCGCCGGATCTCCCGCCGGCATCCTCACCACGGCAAGCAGACGCAGCACTCGTCGCAACGAGCGCTCGCCGCCGTCGAACGCGGTGAGAAGCACCGGGAGCGCACGACGACTCCATACGGCGTGAAGCGGTTGGTCGACGCCGGCGGCCACGCTCACCGCCACATCGGCGGCCCCGATCGAGCTTCGGAGGCGTCGGATCTCGTCGGCATCCAACGCGGGCATGTCGCAGGCGACGACGGCAACGAGGTGGGCATCGATGGCCCCGAGCGTCGAGATCACACCACCCATCGGGCCTTGGCCGGGGAACCGATCGTCGATCACGGACCACTGCACGGCCGTTCCTCGCGGATCCGGGCCGACGAGCACCACGGGGTCGGCTCCTGCGGTTTCGAGGACCGCGGCCGCCCGGTCGGCGAGGGGAACACCGTCGATCTCGAGGCGTGCCTTGTCGGTGCCCATGCGAGAGCTTCGCCCCCCGACCAGCACGGCGCCGGCGAAGCCCCACTCCGGGGATGCTGTCGAGCTCAGTCGAGAGTCGGCGGCCACGAAGGATCGAGTTGCTGGAGGAACAGTGTGCACCGCTCGGCTTCGTCGGT
>JAHEJN010000013.1:0-1171 GCA_024638845.1 Acidimicrobiales bacterium
CTGCTCTCGCCATGACCGTCGCCCTCCTGCTCACTGCGTTCACTCTCGGGCTGCGCCACGGCGTCGACTGGGACCACATCGCGGCGGTGACCGACCTCAGCGGTACGGCCGAGAGCAAGCGACGCGGCCTGTTCCTGTCTTTGCTCTACGCGGTCGGTCACGGAGCCGTCGTGTTCGTTCTCGGCGTCGCGGCTATTGCGTTCGGAGCCACCATCCCCTCGGGCGTCGACACGTGGATGGGGGCAATCGTGGGTGCGACCCTCATCGCTTTGGGCTGCTGGGTTCTCGTCGGACTCGCTCGCCATGGTCGCGACTTCCGCCTGCGCAGTCGTTGGATGCTGATGCTCAACGGCACCTTTGCCGGCCTGAGACGGGTCAGACAGCGAGCCGGACATCGACAGATCGAAGTCGAACACGCTCACCCTCACACCCACGTCGACAGCGGTCACGGGGCGGCGACGGCCCACGATCACGCGCACATCGACGCCCTGACACCAGCCGAGATCGACGTCGACGTGTTCACCGCCAGCACCGCCGGCGCCCGCAGCACTGGATCGGACTCCTGGCTCTCGCGCCGACCCGAACACCGGCCTCGACCCATGTCAGGCCGACATTCCCACCGTCACCGACACGAGCTCGCCGTGCCGGACACCGCCAGTGCCCGGTACCTCCCCGGTACCGCGACGGGCATCGGCATGCTGCACGGAGTCGGTGTGGAGAGCCCGACCCAGATCGCGGTGTTCGTCGTATCCACCGCGGCGGTCGGACGCAGCGCCGGCCTCCTCTTGCTGGTTTGTTGGATCGTCGGTCTCATCATGGCCAACATGGGACTCGCGGTACTGGCCGGCTTCGGCCTGTTGCACGCCGAGCGCAACTTCCGTATCTACGCCGTGGTCGCCGTCGTTGTTGCCGTCAGCAGCATCGTCATGGGCACGCTCCTCGCCTTCGGCCTCGATCTCCTGCCCGAAATCCCGACCTAGTCACGCGTTGTCGGGGTGATGATCACCTTTTCTTCGTGCGTGCTCCGATCCGGCCCTCACCGTGCTCGTGCTTCGCGGCCAGCGCCGGCCGAGGGGTTGAAGCCCTTGACGATCAGCCAGACGGCGAGGACCATCTCGTTGATGGCGAGGGGTGCAGCAAGGACGACCGATGTGGTTGCGAACGGATCCTG
>JAHEJN010000013.1:1271-56973 GCA_024638845.1 Acidimicrobiales bacterium
GGTCAGATCTCGCGCGACGAGCAGCCACGAGCCGGACGTCTCGAACGCGGCGGCATCCGCCGGTGCGGAATCGACGATGTCCTGACTCACAGCCAACAGCCCACCACGATCTGACTCAGAGCGGCTGCAGCCCACGCAACGATGAAGAGAATCCCCACGCTCCTGGCGGTGGCCTTGTCCGTGAGCATGATGTTCTCCCATCGGTTGGCCTAAGCGGCAGACGCGCTGTCCTGGAGAAGGATGGCTCCGATCCAGACGAACCAGACGATGAGGCCGATCCCGAACACGGCACCGACGGCTTCGAGCGCGGGGATCACGGTGATGAGGCCCGCTACCCCGGCCGCCAGGCCGAGGTAGTTCAGTGTCCGGGGCAGCGCTGCGGTCGTCAGCGCGGCCCAACTGACCAGCAGAACCCAGACCCCGCCGGCGATCTCGTTTCCGCCGCCCAACCCGTTCTGGACCGAGTCGAGCGCAGACCAGACGGTCTCGGCCCGGGCCGGGTCGGTGTCGTACAGGTCGGCGACGGTGCCGATGGCAATGTTGGAGACCATCCCGGCGGCCACGACCAGGCCGGCCCAGATGAGCCCGAACGCGGTCGCCGCCTGCGACAGAGCGGGCGCCGACTCGTGCAGTCGTTCTCGGAGAGCGAGCACCAGGGGAACGAGGGCGATCCCGAACACGATGAAGATGACCAGGTTCCAGATGTACAGCGCGGCCTGATTGTCGACGAGAAACGCCACGGATTCTCCTGGCGTCGGGTCGCCGCTGGTGTAGTCCGTCAACACGGTCGCGAAGAGAGCGATCCCGAAGATGAAGGTCGAGGCCGCCACGAGCGCGGCAACGCCGGCGGCCTTCTGCGCATGAGGCTCATTCATGGTCCGTCTCCGCGAGCTGCTGCGGTTCCAGCCTGATGCCGATGGCCGGTGACGCCCAGGGCCGTTGGTCACGTCGGGGCCGACTTCCGCTGGGCCGGGCCGGGTCGCCGCGCGGCGTCGAGGGGGCGAGACAGCCCGAATCAGACGGAGTGGGTGAGGCCGCCGTCGACCCGGAGATTCTGGCCGGTGACGTAGCTCGAGGCCTCGGAGACGAGGAAAGCGATCGTCTCGGAGAGCTCGCGGACTCGCGCGTAGCGGCCGATCGGGATCCGTGCGACCCGCGCCGGCGCTTCGGGGAGGCTGTCGATGAAGCCGGGCAGCACGTTGTTCATCCGCACGCCGCTGCCGGCGAACTCGGTGCTGAACAGCTTGGTGAAAGCACCCAGCCCGGCACGGAACACCGCCGAGGTCGGGAAGTCGGCGTCGGGCTCGAACGCGGCGAAGGTCGAGACGTTGACGATCGATCCGCCTCCCTGGGCGGCCATGATCGGCTGGACCAGCCGGGCGGCACGGATCACGTTCATCAAGTAGACGTCCATCCCGAGGTGCCAGTCGGAGTCGGAGATCTCGAGCACAGGCCCCTTGGGTCCGTGGCCGGTGCAGTTGACCAGTCCGTCGATACGACCGAAGCGTTCCATCGACGCCTGCACGAACGCTTCCAGATCGGCAGGGTTCAGGTTGGAGCCGGTGAAGCCGAGGCCGCCGAGGTCGATGCCGAGGGCCTCGCCCTTGCCCGACGACGACATGACCGCGATGTCGTAGCCACGTCCACCGAGCGTCTTCGCGGCGTCGGCACCGATGCCGCTTCCACCGCCGACGACGAGTGCTACCGGCTTGTCGGTCATTCGACCTCCTCGAAGCGGACGAGAGTATCCCACCAAAACGCCGTTCGAGCATGCTGGTTGCTCGACCAGGCCGTCAGCGAGCGACGAGTGACCGGCCGAGAAGCTGCGTCATGGCCTCGACGTAGCGGTCGTCGGTCCAGGCGAGCTCGCGGATGAGCAAACGCCACGTGTCGACGTGGGCCACGGCATAGAGGAGCTCTGCTGCGTCGCCCACCGTCCATTCCTCGGCCAGGAAACCGTGATCGGAGATCTGCTGGATCATCGCCGCAAATGCCATCTGGCGGGCCTGCATTCGGTCACGCCAGGCGACGCCGAGCGCCTCGTCGTCGTACTGCGCAGCCTCGAGCACCTGAGCCACGGGGTACGCCGCGGCCCAGAACTCGGTATTGAGACGCATGGCCCGTCGGAGCAACTCAAACGCAGTCGGCGCAGCACGAACATGGGCCAGTGACTGACCGAGGTCGAATGTCTCGTCCATGTGATCGACGAGCGCGAGCAGCAGGCCGGTACGGTCACCGAAGTGCAGGTAGAGAGCCTGGCGCGACACACCGGCTCGCTTGGCCACCTCGGTGAGCTTGAGGTTCGACCCTCGCTCGGCGACCAGCTCCCAGGCGGAAGCGAGAATGCGGGCACGAGTGGCGGGATCACCATAGGACCGTCGACCGGTTGACATTGCGGTAACTCCGTTCTGCGCTACTTGACGCAGCGTAAATGCCCCAGTCCATGGCGTCACGGATGCTCGGACGCGCCATGACTGGTTTGAGGCAGGCATCAGCGGCACACTGACTCGATGGCGATCGAGCTCAATCACACGATCATCCCGGCTCGGCACGGCGACGTGTCCGCGAAGTGGTTCTCGCGCATCCTCGGGCTCACCGAGCCCACCACGTTCGGGCATTTCTGGCAGGTCCGAACGGCCAACGGCGTCGATCTCGACTTCGACACCTATGGCGAAGGCAACGATCTGTTCACGACCGGGCACTACGCCTTCCTCGTGACCGAGGCCGAGTTCGACGCAATCTACGCGCGGATCCTCGATGAGGGAGTTCCGCACTGGGCCGACCCCGGTCGGAGGACAGCCGGCGAGATCAACCGCCGCGACGGCGGGCGGGGCGTCTACTTCGCGAGCAACGACGACCATCTGCTCGAGATCATCACCCGACCATACGGCGGCTGAGGTCACTCCCCCGCCCCGTCAGCGGCCGGCGCCACCCGCAACCCAACCGACGTCAGCAGGCCACGAACGATGACAACCGATGCCAGCGGAAGCCTTCGGCTGGGGCTGAAGGAGAACCTGGCCCAGTTCTCGTTGTTGGTCGGCGTCAACGCCCTCGTCGGCGGGATGATCGGCCAGGAACGCACCGTTCTGCCCCTGCTGGCCGAGGAGGAATTCGGTCTCACCAGATTCACCGCCACCCTCACCTTCATCGCCGCCTTCGGCATCGTGAAAGCGGCAACCAACTTCTTCGCCGGCACGTTGTCGGACCGGTATGGCCGCAAGCCGGTGCTGGTTGCAGGTTGGGTCGTCGGAATCCCCGTGCCGTTGCTGTTGATGTGGGCGCCGAGCTGGGGGTGGGTGATCTTCGCCAACGTGCTCTTGGGCATCAACCAGGGGCTCACGTGGTCGACCACGGTGATCATGAAGATCGACCTCGTCGGGCCCAGGCGCCGCGGGTTCGCGATGGGCCTCAACGAAGCGGCAGGGTACGGGGCCGTGGCCGTCACCGCCTTGGCCACCGGCTACATCGCCGAGCAGTGGGGCCTGCGCCCCGAGCCCTTCTTCCTGGGCCTGGCCTACGCCGGCCTCGGACTCAGTCTCTCGGTGCTCTTCGTCCGTGAAACCCACGCCCACGTCCACCACGAAGCCAAGAGTCACACTCCGACCAGTGACGGCCTCCACCATGAGCTCACCACCGGCGAGATCTTCCGGATCACCAGCTTCCGGGAGAAGGCGCTGTCGGCCGCATCGCAGGCCGGGATGGTCAACAACCTCAACGACGGTCTCGCCTGGGGGCTGTTCCCCATCTTCTTCGCGGCCGACGGGCTGTCGGTCGGCCGCATCGGCGCCCTCGCCGCCATCTATCCGGGCGTGTGGGGACTCGGCCAGCTCTACACCGGCGGCCTCTCGGATCGCGTCGGCCGCAAGCCGCTCATCGCCGGCGGCATGTTCACCCAAGCCGCGGCGATCGCTTGGATGGCCGCCGTAACGGGATTCTGGCCCTGGGCCATCGGAGCTGCGGTGCTCGGAACCGGAACGGCCATGGTCTACCCCACCCTGCTCGCCACGATCGGCGACGTCGCCCACCCCACGTGGCGAGGCCGATCCGTGGGGATCTATCGGCTCTGGCGCGACGCCGGCTTCGCCGTCGGCGCCCTGCTCGCCGGCGTCATCGCCGACCTCGTCTCCATCGAGGCCGCCATCTACGCCGTCGCCGCCCTCACCGCGGCCTCGGGCCTGGTCGTCGTCGGCCGCATGTACGAAACCCATCCGCGGTCAACCTCGCTCGGCGCCTAGTCTGCCCTCATCGACGAGCTCCGCCAGATGTCGGGGTCGGCGATCGCGGCTGAGCGGGCCGGGTCGAGTGCGGCCACGCGATCGTGCAGCGCGGCGCTTCTCGCCCGGGCATCGACATAGGTTCGGTACGCCTTCGTCGCGGCCCGTTCGGCGTCGTGGACCCGCCGTTGCAGCTCGGCGCGGCCGTCGGTGTCCTCGGGGGCCACCGCATCCAGCTCCAGGCGCAGCGTCTCGGCGGCGACCAACAGCCCCGCAGCGACGGCGTCGAGCTCATCGACCCACTTCTTGGCCTCCCGCGCCTGGTCGGTCGCGGCGGCAAGCTCGGCGAGCGCACCTTCGTCGGGTTCGGCGTCGAGATCGAGGGTCTCGGTGGCCAGCACCATCACGGCCAAGGGCAGGCTCTCGACGAGCATGCCGAGCGGCGCCCCGAACGGTCCTGTCGCGGCTGCGCGCCGGACTCGAAGGGGGGCGAAGGCCAGGGTCGCCCGGGCCAGCGCATCGACGAAGGCCGCCGGCGTACGGTCGACCTCGATGACCGAGGCCTTGATCCGGGCGTCCTCGAGCACACCCTCGATGCGAGTGGTCTCCTCGGCATCATCGGCCCGGGGCACATACACGGTGATCGACGAGCTCTCCCAGTCTTGGTGGCGCCGACACAACCAGCCGAGAAGTGTGATCAGGTGCCCGGCCTGATCGTCGGACCACCACAGCGCGATCGACCGATCGGCGACCGGCGTCTGTTCGAACCGTCGCCATGCATCCTCGCGGACGTTCACGACCGCCACGTTGGTCCCGAAGCGCACGCACGTCTGCAAAAGGCGTCCGTAGGTCTCCCGGTCCTCGTCGGAGCCCCTGAGGTCGCGCACGCCGAAAAGTGACATGTTCGCCCTGACGCTGCCCAGACCGTGCGCCTGGACCAGGCCCTGCACGCCCGACTCGGCGTTGCGCACGAGCAGCACCCTGGCGTAGGTCCCCGGCGCGACCCGCTCGACCTCAGCGGCCAGGTCCTCCTCGATCTCGGCGGCCTGGCGACGCAGACGCGGCCCCGACCCCTCCAACATGCGGACGGCGGTGATGAAACCCGAGGTGCCCTCGAGCCAACTGGCGACGGTGATCATCCGGCTGCGGGTGGTCGGATCGCGGGGCACGAACGCCAACATGCACGGCCGCCAGTCACGGTCGCCGGTCGGCTCCTGGGCCAGTGCGGCCAGATGTACTCGAGCGCGTGTGTAGTGGTGTGAGCCCGAACTGTCGACCCAACGGTCCGGAACGTCGCGGCGCCGCAGGTAGTTGTACAGCCCGACGAAGACCAACGCCGCCAGCGCGCCGGCAAGGGGGTTGATCGCCACGATCGCCCCACCGCACGCGAGCGTGCCGGCGAGGCTGGCCCGCTTGTCGTACCACCGGAAACGAGGCCGGAACGACGTGCTTCCGGCCCGGATCTCGAAGTAGGTCGCGTAGTTGATCAGGCCGTAACTCGCGAGGAAGAACATCGAGATCACTGGGGCGATTGCGTTGAGGTCGCCAGCCGCGACGGTCAGCAGCGCGATGGCGGTCGACAACACGATGGCCCGCCGAGGGTTGTTCGACGCACCCGCGCCAACGGCGAAGACCTCCAACCGTGGCAGGACGCGGTCCTCACCGAGGCGCTGCAGAACCCGAGGTCCGCCGAGTGCCGACGCCAGCGCCGACGACAGGGTCGCGGCGAGCACGCCGACCAGAATGGTCCACTCCACCAGGGAGATCTCGCCCATGATCGTCGTGGTCTCCCCGGCGAGCACCGCAGCCGGCGCAGCGCCCGCGAGGAGGACGATCACGGCGACATAGACGACCGTCGACAGTCCCACGGCCGCGAACGTGCCGCGGGTGATGGAACGGCTCGGCGTCCGTAGATCGCCCGACATCGCCACGCCCTGGCTGAACCCGGTGACGGCAGGAAAGAAGATCGCGAACGCCTCCCAGAAGCCGACGTCGGAGTCCGGGGAGCCGACGTTGTCGCTGAAGACGGCTCCGTCGAAGTCGCCGATGCCGCCGACGAAGAACGACGCGAGCGCCAGTACCAGCAGCGTCATCACCAGGTACTGGAGTCGGGTGGCGAGATCCGAGCCGACGGCTCCGATTCCGGCGAGGACGATCACCACACCCGCGGCGACGAGCTGGATCAACCTCTCGCTGTCGCGGTCGAAGGCGGCCACGACGGCCTCGGCGAAGCCAATCGCATAGAACGCGATCGAGACCGAGATGGCGAGATACAGCACGACCCCGACCGCACCCCCGAACTCGATGCCGAGGGTGCGCGAGATGAGGAAGTACTCACCGCCCCCACGGACGCGCATGTTCGTCGCGACAACGGCCAGCGAAATACTCGTGAGCACCGAGACCGAGGTGGCCAGCGCCAGGATCGCCAGCGCCTGAACCAGTCCGACCGACCCGACCACGTACGCCACGCGGAGGAACAGGACGAGGCCGAGGATGGTGAGGATGCTCGGCGTGAAGACGCCGCCGAAGGTGCCGAGGGTGCCGCCCTCGGCGACCGGTTGTCGTCTCTTCGACGAGCTCATCCGGCCCCTCGGGCGGTGTCGGGATCCAGCATGACCTCGATCGACATTCGCGCACTGTAAGCGCGATCGGTCCTCTCGTGAGAGGACCTTGTCCTCTCACGAGATCGGCCGGAGCGCCGGATGATGTCGGTGTGGCTTCGAAGAGGCATTCACTGCCGCCGGGGCTGGAACCTTGGGACCCAGCCAACGGTCTGCGCGTCGGCGCACTGGTCGGCGGACTGGTCGGTGCCGCCGTGATCGCCGTCACCGGCTTCGCCCACTTCTGGGTCATCGCCGCCACCGGAGCGATCGGCGGGGCCATCGGTTTCTGGACCGAGAAACGCAAGCAGCGGCATGACCCGGGCAACGGCCCGTCGAGGTCCGGTTAGTCTTCCGGAATGGGCGACGACGCATGAGAAAGCCGCGTGCCATGACCAGGCTACGCGGACTGCAACCAGCCGCCGTTGCCGAAGCGTTGCGCCAGAGCCTGGTGGCCATTCCCGGGCTCTGCGTCGCCCTCGCCATCGTTCTTTCCGAGGTCACGGTGCGGATCGATCGGTCCGATGTCCGCTCTTGGTTGCCCGACGACTACGAGACCACGTCGGAGAACGCCCGAGTGGTCCTGGGCGCCATCGCCACCGGCACGATCACCGTCGTCACGCTCGTGCTCACCCTCACGCTCGTAGCCATCCAGCTCGCGGCGGGTCAGCTGTCGCCCCGCACGATCGCCAACTTCCTTGGCGACCGGTTTCAACAGGTGACAGTGGGCATCGTGCTCGGTACTGCGACGTTCAGCCTGCTGGCACTCCGTGCCGTCAGGGTCGTGGGTGACGGCGAGGTGGCGTCGCATCCCGACCTCACGGTGCTCGCGGCAGTAACCCTGACGGTGACGTCGCTCGTGATGCTGGTACTGAGTGTCGACCGCACGGCGAGCAGATTGGCCGTTGGCGCGTTGTTGACCGATCTGGCCGACGAGACGTGCGCTCTCGTCGACGCCAAGTACGACGGCGACGCCGCTCGTGGCCTCGAGCTGGAACAGCCGGGCCGGCTCCTGGAGACCTCACGGCATGACGAACGGCAACTGATCTCCACCGTGGCGACCGACCGGGCAGGTTGGATTCAGTACATCGACGAGGACGCTGTGCTCTCCGCGCAACCGGAGAACAGCTGCACCCGCATCCGGCACCCGGTCGGCACATTCGTCTTCGCCGGCATGACGCTGATCGAGGTCGACACCGCCGACATCGACGACGACACGGCAGCCGCTCTGAGAGCCGCCGCGGTGGTCGGCGATCAGCGGACGCTCCAGCAGGACGTCGGCTACGGGTTGGTTCGCTTGAGCGACATCGGACTGCGGGCACTGTCGCCGGGCGTGAACGACCCGAACACCGCGAGGGAAGTCGTCCTGCGACTGGGCCAGGTCATCCTGCAGCTCCAGCGTCATTCACTCCCTGGTGACGAGCGGAGCCAGGACGGCAAGTCACTTCGTCGCATCGGAGCACCGACTCATGACGACTTCGTTGAAGAGGCCTTTCAGCAGATCTCCGACGCCGCAAGAGATGATCGGGCGACGCTGCGGACCATGCGGCAGACACTGAAGACCATCATCGATGAGTGCGAGAGCCAGGATCTCCCCGGCTCGACCGACGCGCTCCACCGCCACCTGGAGTCGGTGACTTCGCGGCTCACCACTCTCGACCGCCGTTGACTTATTTTCAGATATCTGATCATAATCGGACATGCCTCGTCGTCGACCCGGATCACTGCTCCCGCTGGAGGTCTCGATCCTCTCCGCGTGTCTCGACGCCGGCGAGGCCGGCTCGCACGGTTTCGCGTTGGCCAGAGCCATCGCCGATGCGGGCGACACCCGTGAGCTGACCGCGACCGGAACTCTGTATCGAGCCCTCCATCGCCTCGATGAGGCCGGGCTGGTGGAGAACTGGTGGGAGGATCCCGACCGCGCGGCCGAGGCTGGCCGACCACGCCGACGCTGCTACCGCATCACCGGCGCCGGCACGACCGCGCTGGCGAACGCCCGCGCCGAGGCACCCGACACCGACGCGTTGACCGGCCTGGACTCGGGGTTCGCGACATGAGCGAGGCTCCCGACGATCGCTCGACCCGGTTCACGCGCTGGTGGGTCTGCCGCTACACCTCGGGTCTCGGGCTCGGCCAGGTCGCCATGCGGCGGGCCGAGATCGACAGTGACCTCGCCGAACACCGACGGGCCCGCGAGATCGACGGCTGGACACCCACCCAGATCGCCCGAGAGCGCCGGAAGCGACTGGTTCGGGGCATGGCCGCGGATGTGGGCTGGCGCCACGACCTTCTCCGACCGCACACGAGGCGGGTTTGGCATGTGGCGATCACGTCCTTGACCGGCCTTGCTTCGTTCTTCCTTGCTGCGTTCCACTTTGCGTTTGCGGCGTTTCTGCTGGGCTCCACCTCGGTTGCGGACCAACGGTTCCTCGGTGGCCTCGCCGGCTACGAGGAGGAGGTCGGCCGGCCGATCGCCAGTCCTGTGGCCGCCACCGTCGTGGCCCTGCTCGGCGTTGTCCTGGTCTTCGCCGCCTTGGCCCGGCCGATCTCGCCCGTCGTGGCCAACATCGCCACCATCGGTATCGCTGCTTGGGCCGTGCTGTGGTTCTGGCTCGGCATGTGGCTCATCGGCCTCGTCGTCATCGTCGGCTCCACCGCCGACCTGATCACGCGAATGCCGGTAACGACTCCACGGCAATGACATCCCCGTGGCCGCGTGCGGTCGCTGCGTTCATGCGCGTGCACGCCGGATCGCCTCGTATCCGCCAATCGTCGACCGGGCCATCCGGACCAGCGGCGCGGAATGGCTCACGACCCGTCGTCGGGTGCCATCCGGACTCCGAACCGGCGTGGCAACCCGGCAAAGAGCGCGTCCGGGCTCGCGGCCGCACTTCACAGCCCACGCTGTCGGGTTCGGCCCCGCGCGGGCTGCGTCGCGTCTTCGCGCCGACTATCGGCTGTTCATGACCTCCGACCGAACAGGTCGCCTTCTCTCGGGTGCTCGACCGTCGGCTCGAGCGGCGGCATCTCGTCGACCGCAGTGGTGGTGCCCTTCGGCGTCACCGTGCCCACGGGCAAGAGGGTGCGACCGGCGGAATCGTTCAGCACCTCGGCGGCAGCCAGGTAGATCGCCGACGATCCGCAGAAGATACCGAGGTAGCCGGCGACGTTGGTGATCGTCTCGGCGGTGAACCAGTCACCGACCGCCAGCAGCCAGAACGTCAGGGCCAGGCTTCCGAACACCACCTGCAGCGCCCGGTTCTTGTAGAGCGTTCCCACGAACATGTAGGCGGTGAAAAGCCCCCACATGAACAGGTACCAGCCCATGAAGGTGGTGTCGTGGCCGACGGTGAGGGTCTCGCTGCCGCCGGCAAGGATGATGTACACGAGGGTGAGCCAGAACATGCCGTAGCTGACGAAAGCCGTCATACCGAAGGTGTTGCCCTTGCGGTACTCCAGGATTCCGGCAATCACCTGTGCGAGGCCGCCGTAGAAGATCGCCATGGCGATGATGAGGTCGTCGGTTTCGAAGAAGCCGGCGTTGTGGAAGCTGAGCAGCACGGTCGTCATACCGAAGCCCATCAGACCCAGAGGCGCCGGGTTCGCTCGCGGGTCGGTCATGGCACCTTTCCTTCCATCCGCTTGTGCGTGCTTTCACAATGGACGCAACCTACCCACCACCGCCAGAGAACAAGGTCACTCCCGCGCGGTAGGGGTGAGGTTCATCCGGAAGATCCGATGTCGCGAGCGGAAGCCGGCCCGGCGGATCACCTTCTGTGCCGCGTGATTGTCGGGTTCGGTCGAACAGAGCGGCGTGAGAGTATCGCGCTCGCACAGCCCGACGAGGGTGTTCATCAGCAGAGAACCCAGGCCCTGGTTCCGATGCGAGAGGCCGACGATGATGCCGAGGTGGCCATGCCCGGGCGACCGCCGATCGATCCGGCGTTCGCCGATGCCGACGATCTGGCCATTGTCCTCGTGCAGGAAGAGCTCGTTGCGATCGATGCGCTCGGCGACGTAGCCGTCGAGCCACTGTGCCGGTGCCTCGGTAGCAGAACGGGTGAAGGCCACGGCCGCGTCATGATCGGTGTCGACGCCTCGTCGAAGATCCGAGAGCGAGCCCCCCTCCGGTCCGGTCTCGTGCTGGTAGACGAACGCGACCGTGTTGGCACTCCGGCACCGGGGCACTGCCACGGATAGGAGTCCAGGATCGGCCGTGGCGACGACGACGGTGTTGATGCCACGTTGCTCGATCAGAGCCCGGAAACACCGGTCGGCCCGATCATCGAACTCGCTGCGGACAAAGAAACGGTGGAGCTCGCCCGCCTGGTCGATCGAGGCACAGCCCACCGCAGGACCATCACCGATCACGATGGCCAATGGTTCGGCGTCGTCGGCGAACGCAGACCACATGTCGTCGAGGGGCGCAGACAGCGTGTGGTGATAGGCAGCAGAGAGCTCGTCGTAGGCCTGCCGACCATCGGCTCCGGCGACGAAGTGAACCGGTGGTTCGTTGTCGGTCATGGTCCCAGTGTGGGGTCCATGTCGGTCAGGTGGCACCACCGACTCGCTACGGCGCAGCCTCGTCGAGAACCGACCGATACACCTCGAGGTATCGATCAACCATCCCCGACAGACTGAACCGGTTGACGGCCGATGCGCGGATCAGTTCGCGGTCGATGGCGCCGGCGAGTGCAACAGCGCCGGTGGCCTCGTCCGGGTCGGCGACCAGGAACCCGGTCGTTGCGTGGTCGATGAGCTCGGCCATGGATCCTCGGTCGTAGGCGATGACCGGTGTCCCGCAGGCCATGGCCTCGACCACGCTGTAGCCGAAGGGCTCATCGAAGTCGATCAGATGCAGGAGGGCATGTGCGGCTCCGAGGACCTCAGCCCGGCTACTCGCATCCACTGGCCCAACGAAGCGGACGAGCTCATCGTCGATGTGCGGCTCGACTTCTTCGCGGTAGTAGGTCTCGTCCTGGATGATGCCGGCGATCACCAGACGCCGGCCCGCTCGACGTGCGACCTCGATGGCGTGGGCCGTGCCCTTGTCGGGGTGGATCCGCCCGAAGAAGAGCAGATGATCACCAGGATCAGGGTGCACCGCGAAGGAATCCACATCGATGCCATGGTGAATCGTGGCGGCGTACCGCAACGCAGGATGCCGGTCGGCCTTGCTGATGGCCACGTAGGTGTTGGTCGCGTTGTAACGCTCGTACACGGGAACGATGCTCGGTGAAGAAAACCCGTGGATGGTCGTCACGACGGGAGTTCGGACCAGGCGGCTGTAGGTGAGGGGTAGGAAGTCGAAGCCGTTGTGGATGATGTCGAATTCCTCGGCATGCTCGAAGACCTCGGCGATGTGGGTGCACTCGGCGACCTTCGGCTCGATCTCGTCGCCTTCGGACCACCCGTGCAACGCGGTTGCCACGAGCTTCGCGGTGGTGACGGAGTCCGCCGTGGCGAACAACGTCACGTCATGGCCGCGATCCACGAGGCCCTCGGTCAGCAGCGACGCGAAGAGCTCCCACGGGCCGTAGTGGCGCGGCGGCGTCCGCCATGCGATCGGCGCGAGGACCGCGATGCGAAGCGGGCGAGGCGCAACCTGAGACTGTCCGGAAGGAGCGACGATCGCAACGGTACCCATGGCCGATCCGGAATCGTTCGCGGTACGATGAAGGTCGTACTCGGCAGAGAGCGCCTCGCCTGGGCTGGACGCCCACCACGGCTTGTCACCCTGGCACAGGTCCGACGCCTCGACCGAGCCGAACTCGGAGTTCACACATGCCCAGCTCTGCCCCCGCCCTCCCGACTCGCGACGCAGCTGACCGCGTCACCCGCCGATTCGGCATCTTGTCGACATTCCCGCCGACCGAATGCGGGATCGCCACGTTCTCCGCCGCGCTGGCTGCTGGCATCATCGCCAACGGCGGCAGTGTCGACGTGGTGCGCTGCGATGTCGCGCCGAAGCTGGAGGATGCTTCAGTGGCCGGCACGCTCGAGGACGACCTCCGGGGTCGTCTTCCCGAGGGCGTCGATGTCCTCAACGGCACCGATGTAGCGATCGTTCAACACGAGTACGGCCTCTATGACGGAGCCGACGGTGCTGCGATCCTCGACATCCTCGACGATGTCGTCGTACCAATGGTGGTGGTCGCCCACACCGTGGTCAGCGAGCCAACTGTCAACCAGACGCTCGTACTCGAAGGCGTCTGCGACGCAGCAGACATCGTTGTCGTGATGACGGAAACCGCCCGGAGCCGACTCGTGACCGGATTCGATGTCGACGCTTCGAAAGTGGTCGTCATCCCCCATGGCGCGGCGACGCCAGCCGCCGGGCGGCCGACCGCCGGCGAACGAGCGCGACGGCAAGAGCCGCGACTACTCACCTGGGGCCTCCTCGGCCCGGGGAAGGGCATCGAGTGGGCCATCGACGCCATGAGCCAGCTGACCGATCTGCGTCCGCGATACATCGTTGCCGGCGCCACTCACCCGAAGGTTCTGACCCACTCCGGTGAGTCCTACCGCCAGATGTTGATCCAACGGGCCGCGACCTCAGCCGCTGCGCCCTTGGTGTCCTTCGACGACACCTATCGAGACCTCGCCTCGCTCACTGACCTGATTCGCGCCGCTGACCTCATCGTCCTCCCCTACGACTCCAAGGACCAGGTCACCTCAGGGGTTCTGGTCGACGCAGTGGCTGCCGGCCGTCCGGTCGTTTCTACCGCATTTCCGCACGCCGTCGAACTGCTTCGCAGCGGCGCCGGGTTGGTCGTCCCGCAACGAGACCCCGTGGCCCTGGCCGCGGCAATCCGGTCGGTGCTCACGGACCCGGAGCGGCTTGCATCAATGGCCGCTGAGGCCCGACGGCTGGCGCCCGACCTGTCCTGGACTGCGGTGGCCCGCCGATACGACACGCTCGCAGAGCAGCTCATCGCAAGGCGACAATCGGCCCGAGCGTGAATGCACCGTCGTTCGACCACCTCCTCGCCCTCAGTGACCAGATCGGCATCTTCGAACATGCCGATCACACCAACCCCCGCCGAGAACACGGCTACTGCACTGACGATGTAGCCCGTCTGCTGATCGTGATCGCCCGCGAGCCGGAGCCCAGTCCAGTGGTACGCGAGCTCGGGCGGGCGGCCTTCCGGTTCCTCGCCGAGGCGCAGGGCGCCGACGGCAAGATACGCAACCGGCGGACCGCGAGCGGCCGTTGGCAAGGCGAGCGCACGGTCGAGGACTGTTGGGGTCGCAGCCTTTGGGCCTTCGGAACCGCGGCGCGTCGCTTCCCGGAGCCCTGGTTGCGAGAGAGTGCCTTGGCCTACTTCGAGCGCAGCGCGCATCCGCGATCCCCCTGGGCGCGATCGATGGCGTTCGCCGCGCTCGGAGCCGTTGAGATGCTAAGGGTCGACCCCGGTCACCGTCGCGCCCGGCTGCTGCTCTTCGACACTGTCGCCGCGATCGGTCCGCCGGCTCAGGACCCGCGGTGGCCGTGGCCCGAGCCTCGACTCAGCTACGCCAACGCGGCTCTCGCCGAGGCCAAGCTCGCGGCCGGTCATCTCCTCGGGCTCTCCGACGTCACTGCCGATGGGCTCACCATGCTGAGATGGCTCCTCGACCGCGAGACGGTCGACGGACACCTCTCCCCTACGCCGGTCGGGGGCGCCGGCCCCGATCAGCGTGCGCCGGCCTTCGACCAACAACCGATCGAAGTTGCCGCCATGGCCGATGCCTGCCAACGGGCCTTCGAGGTGACCGGCGACGAAGACTGGCTGTCCGGCGTCGCCATGGCCGCGAACTGGTTCGCCGGCGACAACGATGCAGGTGCCCCGATGTGGGATCCCGAGTCGGGCGGCGGCTACGACGGGTTGCACGCTTGGGGTCCCAACCTCAACCAGGGGGCCGAGTCGACGCTTGCCCTCGTCTCGACCCTCCAGCACGGCCGCCATCTCACATCAGTGACCCGATGACGACGGAGCGATCCGGCCAGTCGCTCCCCTCACCGGTGAAATCCCATGGAAGCAGGGGCGCTGAGGGCTTTCGCGTCGGGGTGAACTACTGGCCGGCTCGCACCGCGATGCGGTGGTGGACCGACTTCGACGCGGTGGAGGTAGCCGACGATCTCGCCCGAATAGCCGGGGCGGGACTCGACTCGATCAGGATCTTCCTGACCTGGGAGGACTTCCAGCCGACGCCCGACACCGTGAGCACCGGAATGCTCGACAAGCTGATCACGGTCGCAGATCTGACCGCGGACGTGGGTTTGAGGCTGATGCCCACGCTCTTCACGGGGCACATGAGCGGCGTGAACTGGATTCCGGACTGGGCGCTCGGTTCGCTCGCGTCGGGACCGCGTTTTCGGGTGGTGTCGGCCGGCTCGGTCTCTCGGCGGGACGTGCGCAGTTGGTTCGACGACTCCGAGATCGCCGCCGCCCAGGGGCGGCTGGCCCGCAGCAGCGCCGAAGCGTTGGCCGGACATCCGGCTTTGTGGGCGTGGGATCTCGGGAACGAGAACTCGAACTGCGTCATCCCGACCGGGCGAACCGCGGGCCTGAGTTGGCTCGACCGGATGACGGGCGCGATTCGTGAAGCTGACCCTTCCGTCGCGGTCACCATTGGACTCCACATGGAGGATCTCGAAGAGGATCGCAAGCTCGGTCCAGCCGAAGCGGCGACCGTGTGCGACTTCTTGACGATGCACGGCTATCCGATCTATGCGCCCTGGGCGGCCGGTCCCACCGACGAACATCTCCTGGGTTTCTTGACCGCAGTCACCAGTTGGCTCGGCAATGGAGCCGATGTGTTGTTCTCCGAGTTCGGCCTGCCGACCTCGATCGAATCGAGCCACCGCGATGGCGAATCCATGTTGGTGGACGAACAGACCGCGGCTGACTACACGGATCGCGCCTTGCGGGGCTTGCGTCTCGCCGGTGCGACTGGAGCGATGCTGTGGTGCGCCAACGACTACATTCCCGCCATCTGGAACGATCCGCCCCTCGATGAGGCAACCCATGAACGGTCCTTCGGGCTGTGGCGCTCCGACGGCTCACCGAAGCCGTCCGTCGATGTCGTTGCGGCCCACCGTGGGCTAGAGGTCCTGGCCGCCCTCACAGATCGCCCGTGGATCGACATCGAACCCCGAGAGTTCTACACCGGCCGCCGATCCCACCTTCCCCGCCTGTACCAGCAGTACCGTGTCGGGCTTGCTCTCACGCCGTCAGACGATTGAGGAGGTCCTCCATCTTGACCGTGGCGATGCTGGCACCCATATCGGCGAATCCGTAGGGCAGAACCAGGTGATCGCCATGGATGATGCTGCCGCACGAATAGACCACGTTGGGCACGTACCCCTCGCGTTCGTGGGTGGCCGGTTCGAGGAGCGGCTCCTTCAGGTGACCGATCACGCGACACGGGTCATCGAGGTCGAGCAACAACGCACCGAGGGTGTAGCGGCGGAAGGGGCCGACCCCATGGGTGATCACCAGCCAGCCGGCCTCGGTCTCGATCGGCGAACCGCAATTGCCCAGCTGCATGAGCTCCCAAGGACGCTCTGGCTCCTGGATCTTCTCGGTCTCGCTCCAGACCCGGACATCGGACGACGTCATCAGGAAGTTGTTCACATTGTCGTGCCGACCCAGCGCCATGAACTGGCCGTCGAGCTTCCTCGGGAACAAGGCGATGCCCTTGTTCTGCGCGCACTCCCCGCTCAGCGTGGCGACCCGGAACGAGAGAAAATCGGTGGTCTCCAACAGCTGCGGAAGGATCTTGTAGCCGTCGAACGCCGTGTAGGTGGCGTAGTACACGACCCGGCCGTCGTCGTGCACGAAACGCACGAGACGGGCATCCTCCATACCGTGGCTCTCCGTTGGTCCGCGCGGGAAGATCACCCGCTCCGAGAGCTCCGTGGAGTCTGCGAACGACAGCCGGTAATTGGACGACGCCAACCAGTGCAGAATGCGGGTGGTCTCGAAGGCAATCGTGCGCTCGACGCCTTGTGCGTCGAGCGCCAGGATCGCCGCCTCCAGGTCCGGCATCGTGAACTGCGGGCCGAGGGCGCCGAGTACCTGGTGGACAATGTCGTTGAACGCATCGAGATCGCCGAGCTTCGACGCGAAGAACCCCTTGTCGTACGTGGCCTCGGTGCGACGACCGGTCACCGCGTGACGACTCGGCTCGTCGAGCACGATCTCGTGGTCGACGTCGATGACACCCGACCGGAACTCGATCGAGGAGATGTGACCCTCGCCAACGGCCCGCAGGCTCATGATGAACCGGCTCTCGCCATCTCGCAGGCCCGACTGATCCGGGGCCAGGACCATCGAAGGATTCCCGAGCGCCGCAGCCTCGATCGAGTACTCATGGGTGAAGTACGCACCGATCAGGAGTCGCCGGGCGGGCGAGAGACCCTCGGGGTGCTCCAGCCGACCGACCAGCAGAGCAACGCTGGTCTCGAGCGCCGCCTCGAGATCGCGGTGCCGGCCCGCGAACTCCTCGAGAGCCGCCTCCAGCGTCGTCGTGACCTGGGCCTCCGGCATGGCCAGAATGCGCTGCAATACGACCTCGATGCGCGAGGATCCGTCAGGGAAGACCTCCTCACCCGGCAGGAACGGCTTGGTTATCACCCGGGTCGGATCGGGCGCCAGCCTCACGGCGTCGCAGCGTGTCACAGGAAGCGCACTCAATTGGATGGTCCCCCGGTCGAAGGTCGGCTTTCGTTCCGATCGGACACAACGGTGATTTCTTAACCGTATCGGTGAGGCGAAGTGCTGTGGGTGATGCCGAGAAGCGTGCGCAGTGCCCACTGCCGTACTGTGGTGAGTGAGGGAAGGAGCGACGATGGCCGATGCCCATGGTGACCCGCGTGAGATGTTCACGCGGTCGGTTCACAATCCGATCCTGACCGCTGAGGCCTTTCCCCGGATGGTGAACGCCGTATTCAACCCCGGGGTGGTTTCCTTCGAGGGCAAGACGCTGCTGCTGGTTCGAGTCGAGGCCCGGACTGGACTGTCGAGCCTCGCCGTGGCCATCAGCGCCAACGGCGTCGACGGGTGGCAGATCGACCGGGGCCGTGGCATGGAACCCGAACGAGACTCCCCCACCGAGCATTGGGGTATCGAGGACCCACGGATCACGCTCGTCGGCGACACGTACCACATCGTGTACACGGGGTATGGCGTCGGGGGCCCCATGGTGTGCCTGGCTTCGACTAGGGACTTCGAGACCTTCGATCGCCAGGGTGTGCTTCAGACACCCGAAGACAAGGATGCGGCACTCATGCCGCGGTTGTTCGACGGGAGGTGGGCCCTCATCCACCGGCCGGCACCGGCGTCAGCAGGCCTTGGCTCCCACATCTGGTTGTCGTGGAGCCCCGATCTGCGCCATTGGGGGGACGCCCGCATCCTGATGCACGCCCGCCGGGGCGGATGGTGGGACGCCAACAAGATCGGCTTGGGTCCACCCCCGCTGGAGACCGAGCGCGGTTGGCTGGTCTGCTACCACAGCGTTCGGGCGACTGCCTCGGGGTCGCTGTACCGCCTCGGGCTGGCGATGCTGGATCTGGAGGATCCGAGCCGGGTGATCATGCGAGGTGACGAGTGGGTGTTCGGACCGAACGCCCCCTACGAGCGGGCGGGTGACGTGCCCGCCGTCGTCTTCCCATGCGGCTGGTTGATCGACGACGACGGCGACACGGTCCGGATGTACTACGGAGCCGCCGACAGCACTGTCTGCTTGGCGACGGCCAGCCTGTCCAACCTGATCGATCATCTCGAGAGCCATCCATATTCTCCGCCGGGCTACGCGAACTCGGATGGAATCCCATCACCGGGTCACACTGTCGAAGACGATTGAGCGCCAGCAGCCGAACCGCTCGGCCGGAGCTCAGCTAGCAGCCAGAAGGTCGGCGTAGGCAGCATCGAGACACGAGGCCAACCGCTCGGGCTCGGTCACTGCCGCCGGGTCGATGTTGACGCCGAGGTCGAGCGAACCGGCCATCGAGATCATGGTGAGGTTGAACGCCGTACCGGCCACCGGGCCGAACGGGTACGAGTGCAGCGTCTTGGCACCGGCGACGTACGAGTCGCCGACGAAGCCGAGCAGGTTGCTCGTGGCGAAGTCGATGTGGCTGGCCTGGTCGCGGGCGATGCCGGTGACCACCGGGGTGGGCAACACGCTGGCCACGGCCGCCATCGAAGCCAGGGGGCCACCACCGTGGACCTCGCCGCGCTTCGCGCTGGCGAGGCTGCGCACGGTGGCGAACCGTTCGGCGAGCGGCATCGGTCCGGCGGGCACGTCGACCGGCACCGGGCTGAACGCGTTCGCCGAGTCGTCGTTCTCCGTATGGGTGCTGACCACGAACGTGACGTGGAACTTCTCGGGCTCGACGCCGAGCTCGATGTGGTAGCGGCGAGCGGCCTCGACCGCACCGGTGAGGAAGAAGTCGTTGATCGTGCCGCCCAGGGCATGGGCCGCAGCTCGCGCTTCGTCGAACGGGAGGCTCAGGGCCTCGGCGTGGCGGCGACGCGAACGGTTGCGCCAGAGGTCGGACCCCGCCGGGTGACGCTGCTCGTCAGCCGTCTTCAACAGATCGACTGCGTCGGACCCCGCCTCGCCGAACCCTCTCGGCCTCATGACTGCCTTCAGTGCCCGGCGGGCGAGATCGACCGGCACCCTGACGCCCTGCTCGACGGCGTCCCTCGCGGTCGAGACGAGCCCCACGTCCACCTCAGGCTCGGCGTCGATGATCGCATCGAGGTCGACATCGGAAGCCGGCGCCCCATCTCGTTCCCTATCCGTGTAGGCGAGGACCAGCTTGAGCAGGCTCTGGCCGTCGCCGACCGTGTGGTGGATCTTGGTCAGCAGAGCACCCCGCCCGTCGGCCACGCCATCGACGATCACGTACATCCACAGCGGTCGTGTCCGATCGTAGGGATCTTGGAGCCACGGGGTGAAGTAGTCGAGTAGAGCGCGCAGCGAACCGTCGCCCGGGGCGCCGACGCGGCGAAGGTGCCAGCTCAGGTCGAACTCGTGATCGGGCACCCACCGTGGCGTGGACAGCCCTCCGAGCCCGCCGGCCACCCGTTGCCGCAGGCGAGGCACTTCGGCCACCGCTCCGGCGATGCTGCGCCGGAACCGATCGACATCGAGCGGGCGATCGTAGATCGTCACCGAGCCGCCGTTCGGGTCGAGCCACGGGTCGCTCTCGACGTTCCACATCATGGCTTCCAAGCGGCTCATGTGTTGCTCGTCGCTCATGTCCCCTCCCCCCTCACTCGGCCGGCCTACCGGTCCGGACGCAAACCTACCCCGCTCGCCGCGCCGAAGCCCTCGGGATGAAGCCCATACGCCAGCGGCCGCGGAGCTTTCGAGTTCTCGGGCGCCCGATTCCGATACTGTCTGGTCTTGACCGACCTGCGCTCCGTCTCCTCTCGAATCCCCCCTTGGCTCCGCTCGGTGATCGTGGTCGCCCTGATCTACCTGTTCCTCGTCGGCGTCTCGTCGCTCGAGGCCGGCATCAAGATCATGGGAGAGGACACCCAGGAGCGATTGTTCGCGGCAGCGAGCAACCCGATCGCTGCGCTGTGCATCGGCATCCTCGGAACGGTGCTCGTTCAGTCGTCGTCGGCTTCCACCTCGATCATCGTCGGTCTGGTGGCCTCTGGCGCGCTCAGTGTCGACGCCGCCGTGCCCATGGTCATGGGGGCCAACATCGGCACGACCGTCACCAACACCCTCGTATCGCTCGGCCATATTCGGCACTCGAACGAGTTCCGCCGGGCGTTTGCCGCGGCCACCGTGCACGACTTCTTCAACGTGCTCGCGGTGTTGGTCCTGCTCCCTCTCCAGCTGCTCTTCGGGGTGATCAGCGGCATTGCCGAATGGCTCAGTGAGCAGCTCGTCGGCGCGTCGGGGAGCGAGTGGAAGAGTCCGGTGAAGGCATGGGTGAAGGAGCCTGTCTCGTGGATCCGCGAGTTCTGGGAGGCAGTTGGCGCGTCCGGGAACTTCCTGGGCGTGCTCATGGTTGCCACCGGTCTGGTGATCATTCTCAGCGCCCTCACGTTGATCACCACCAACATGCGGTCGCTCGTCGCCGACCGAGTGGAACGATCGGTCAACGCCCTTCTCGGCCGAGGAGGAGGCGCGGTTGCACTCATGCTCGGGCTCGTGATCACGATCACCGTGCAGTCGTCGAGCATCACCACGTCGATCCTCATCCCGATGGCCGGCGCAGGGGTGATCAGGCTGCGCAACGCCTACCCGGTGACGCTCGGCGCGAATGTCGGCACGACGATCACTGCGCTGCTCGCCTCGCTGGCCACGTCGAGCCCAGCAGCTCTCACCGTCGCGTTGGCCCACACCACGTTCAACGTCGCGGGTATCGTGTTGTTGTACGTGCTCCCGTTCGCCCGGAACGCTCCGGTTCGGGCAGCCGAAGGGCTGGCTGACGTGGCCGTCGAGCATCGTAGCGCTGTGGTCGCTTACGTCGGATTCGTATTCATCGTTCTGCCACTTATAGGCGTGGCAGTCCTCGGCTGAAAGGTGCCGCTGTGGTTCTTGCATTCTTCAGAAAAGGCGCAGGCGAGGGGAACTTCGACCACATCGTGGCGAAGTCGATCGCCATGCTCGGCGACGCCCGTCACTCGTTCGATCTCGCGACACTGGCGCTGCTCAGCGACACCGATCCGCACGCCGTCGCCCAGGACATCCGCGCCACCGATCAGCGGATCAACGAAGCCGAACAGGAACTTCGCTCCGAGCTGATCGTCCACGTGAGCGTGCAGGGCAGCGCCGACATCGGGTCGGTCCTCGCCTTCACACTGCTGCTCAAGAAGATCGAGCGCATCGGCGACCAGGCGAAGAACATCCTCGACCTGGCCGAGAACGGCGTCAACCTTGCCGGCACCCCCGAGATCGACGAGCTGCTCGAAGGCCGGGAGATCGTGTCGGCCCTGTTCGCCGAGGCGAGTGAGCTCCTGAGCGACGCAGACGCCGCCGATGACGCCATTCAGGCTTACACCGTTCGACTGATCGCCATCACGGCCGATCTCCAAGCCAAGATCGACGGCTGCATGATCTCCGAACGGCCGGCCCGAGAGGTCGTTCCGCTTGCGATCTACTATCGATATCTCCGGCGCATCGTGGCCAATCTCCTCGGGGTTGCTCGCACCTCAGCCGAGCCTCTGCCCCACATCGACTACCTCGAGGGCGGAACGGTCGACACCGACGACTGAAGTCGTTCAACCCTCGGCGTCGATGGCGACGTGGACTGCCACGTTCGCGGAACCCTTCACACCGAGCTTCTTGCGCAACGCGACGAGATCATCGAGATCGTCGCCTTCGATGGCCAGCGTGTGCAGAACCTCGCCGGTGTCGGCGATGGTGACGTCGGTGGCTTCGCCCCGCATCGACCCGACGCGATACCGCCTCCGCTGCTTGCTGACGAAGACCGCCGTCGCAGCGGTGTCCAGATCGAGCCGGCCGACGGCTTTCGACAGATCGAAGGACTTGCCCCGTCGGGGACGGTCGAGACGAAGATCCTCGAACAACTCGTCGAACGGAGACGGCGTCGTGTCCGCCGCCCGGTGCCAGTTCGAGGTCCAGCGCTCGAAGCCTCGCTCTTCCGCGATGAGCTTCTTGACCTTCAGGGTGCTGTCGCGGACCTTTGCGTTCCAGCCCGGATCATCGACGAGTAAGTAGCAGTCGGAGATCTGTTCGGTGATCTCCTCGCTGGCAAGGGACGACAGGATCTTGCGTGCCTTGCGATGCTTCCCCCAGACCCGGTACTCATAGCGCGCGTCACTCGACTCGCCATCAAGTTCTGTTTGCTTCGACATATCGTTCCCTGCTCGTTCTCGAGCTGTCCCAACACCATAGGTGCTATCGGCAGCCCTGGATCGTAACGGGAACGCTGCGAAGATCGAGACGACGCCCACGGACCGCCACGCTCGAAGCGGGAGATGCACAGCACCCACACCGCCACGGGGAGAACCCGCCGATCACCATTCGAGGTTGCACGGTGTGATCAGGCGGGCGTCGCGCGGTGATGGACAACGCCACGGAGCACTCCGAGGACGAGGCCGACTCCCGCGCACACCGCTGCTGCAAGCCAGCTGCCCCACCAGGTCATCCAGGCGACGATGTCGACGATGGCGGCGAGGCCCTCGGAATGGCCGTCGGTCGGCCCAGTGGTGTCGGAGTAGACGAACAGCGGAAACAGCAGGCCGAAACCGAACAGCAGCGGCGCCGCCGCCAGCCACACGTACCAGCGTCGAGTCAGGCTGAGTTGTTGACGGTAGGCAACGTGGAGCCTGGGCTCGTCTTCGACGGTCTCGCTGAATTGCAGATCGGCGCTCCACACGCCTCCGATCACGACCAATGCGGTGAACGGCAGCAGGATCGGGTCGAAACCGGCGACACTGCCGGCGACGATCAGCCACGAACCGTTCACGAGGTTCCGATGGCGGACGACGAGCCCAGCCAACACCAAGCCTCCGGTGAGCGACCCCAATGTCGCCGCAATGACGGGGCCGATGACCGCGCCGTCGTTGGCAAACACCGAAGCACCCACGCTCATGACGATCTTCGCCACCCCCAACAGCGCAGTCGCGACAACCCACCAGCCCCGACCGCCGACGCGTGCATCCCCGGGAGTCGTAAGACGGGCCCGGCGTGCATCGACAAGGGTGCGATACCGCCACCCCAGGTCCGCGGGGACCCCGCGTAGCCACCGGCCGAGAACCAGCCGGCTCGCGTGGCTCTCGGTGGGGTCATGGAGCTGCTCCCACAAGTCGGACTCGAGCTCCAAGCGGCGGCGCTCGCCCAACGCGGACGGCAAGCCGGCCGTGTACAAACGCGTCCACGCAGCCACCAGCCGGCTCGACCGAGGACCGGCGCTCATGACGGGCTCCAGCCCGGATCGAGCCTCGTCACTGCCGCGGCTTCGGCCAGCACGCGGGCCAGCACGACACGCCCCTCAGCCGTGACCGAGTACAGCCGGCGCCGGGGCCGACCCTCATCAGTGGCCGCGTCGGGGTCCTCCCATTGCGACGTCAGCCATCCCGCCTTCTCCATCCGGCTCAGCGCCTTGTACAGCGTCCCGTGCGCGGTCAGCCTTCGGCCCCCGTCATCGTCGCGCAGCCGCTTGGCCAGCTCGAAGCCGTGGAACTCCGAGATCCCGGACTTCGACAGCTGCACACCAGCGGCCAGGATCGACACCTCGATCGGCAGAACAGCACCAGGCTTTCGTCTCATGGCTGGATAATAGGAAGATATAGTCCGATTCGTCAAGTCTGCATCGGATCTGGACGACGACGCTACGGCTGCACTGGTCGCGGCAGTTCGAGCATCGGCGATCCGCGCAACATCGGCTTCACTGGAAGAGCTCGCCACCGAAATGCCTGCACCGATCGTGTCGATGTCACTGCGAGGCTGGCCAGACGGCTTCCCCATCGGCATCGCTGCCCAACGTCGTGCACCCTATGAAGCCGGTGCCGACTCCATCATGCACTGCGAAGTGCTCGCTCAGTGCGCTCGCCGCGACGATCGCCGGCTGATCGTCGCTCTCAGCGACTCGCGAGCTCTTTCCGGACGGTTTCAGCCGCCGAGTCGAGGATATTGCCCAGTGATGCGGCGATTCCTTCTTCGAGCACGCCGGTCCACTCGTCGATGTAGATCTTCTTCATCTCCACCGCTATCGAGCAGCCGACGTCTTGGTACCGGGCGTTGATCCATCGGGACATGGCGCCGCCTCGGAACTTGACGTTGGTTCGCACGTCCAGCGTGTCGTCGTAGAACGGCAGCTCGCTCATCGTCTTGGTGAAAGCTGCGACAACCGGGCTCCAACTGCTCGCAATCGACTCGGTGCCGAGATTCACCTCGGGGTTCAACTCTGGATCATCGACCGCGGCATCAGGACCGCCGCGACGATGGTTGTACGAGTGGATGTCGAGCACGACGACGTGACCATGGGTTTCGACCACTCGGTCGCACAGTCGACCCAGATCGTCATAGAACCGGTCGTAGATCTCGAGTGAGCGCTCGACCAAGTCGGCGCTCGGCTCGGACTTCCAGAGATCGAGGCCCCAGGCATCCTCGGGGGTGACATAGACCGCCCGCTCTCGCGGCCGGTTGATGTCCAGCTCGAACCGGGACAGATCGACGACCACCGAGTTCCCGGCCACACGGGTCCATTGATCGGTGAACGGATCTTCTTCCCGGAGGCGTTCGGCGTCGGACAACTTGGTGAGCGCCTCGACCTCGGGTCTCAGACTGTGACCGGCGTGAATGGCCGTCGCGACGATCGAATCGTCGCCGGTGGTGACGATCCACGGCGCCTCGGTCACAGGGTGGCCATTTCGATGTTGTTGAAGTTGCGCTTGTAGTACCCCATGTAGCCGACCTTGCGCTCCAGACTGTCGATCACAGCATCGTTGAAGTTGACGCCTTCGAGCTTCTGGGACGACCCCAACCCGCCGGGGCTGAACACGTTGATCTCCATCAGCTTGTCGCCGACGATGTCGATTCCGACGAGGAACATCCCGTCTTGCACCAACTTCGGTCGCACGATCTCCGCCAGGGTGAAATCGACATCGGTCAGGGTGGCCTTGGCCAGCGTGCCTCCCGCGTGGAGGTTCGACCGCATGTCGCCCCCGGCGCGGACGCGTCGGAACGCGGCATAGCGTCCCTTGTGGCGGAGCGGTTCGCCGTTCATCAGGAACAAGCGGGTGTCTCCGGCTTCGGCCTGGGGGAGGTACTCCTGGGCGATGATGTAGCCGTCCCTGGCCACCGCATCGATCATCTGGTTCAGGTTGGCCGGATCATCGGCTCTCACCAGGAAGACGCTCTCGCCACCGGATCCGTGGAGCGGCTTCAAGACCGCTCGGCCTTGATCTCTGACGAACTCGCGGATCAGGGCACGGTCTCGACTGATGAGGGTGGTGGGCCTGACCTCTTCCGGGAAGAGCTGGAAGTACATCTTGTTCTCGGCCTTCGCCAGTCCGTTGGGATCGTTGAGCACGATCACGCCGTGGCGCATCGCGACCCGACCGAAGTCCAGCGCTGCGGTCTTGGCCCACTCGCGCTTTCCCTTCTCGTCGGACGGCACGTTCCGGAGGAACAGGACGTCCAGGTCGTCGACCGTGAGTCGTTCGTGGATCGCCGCCTTGCCGTGGAGGTCACGCATGTAGGCGACGCCGTCTTTGTAGCGGGTCTTCGGTACCCGAACGGCGTTGGCACGTATCTTCTCGTCGGGGTCATAGGCGAGATCACCGACGCTTATCACCCAGGCTTCGTGGCCACGGTTGGTGAGTGCGACGCCGAGGCGAGTCGTCGTGTACCCGGTCTCCTCGGTCTTGATGTCGTTGACGACGAAACCTACACGCACTCTGACTCCCTGGTTCTTGTTCCTCACGAAGCCCTGGAGCCACCGAGTCGAGCCACGGCGGCCCGGGCCTAGAGTATGCGACGTGCCCTGGGACCACAATGAACCGCTGGGTCGGGAATAGTCTGTGGACCGCGGCGGCACACGGGAGAGGGCATGACGAACTCAGCGGCTCCGAGGTTGGACGAGGAGCTCATCAAATCGGTGATCGATCGACTGCGTCAGGATCGACCGATCCGAGAGACGTTGCCGGGCGACGGCTTGTTGAACATCGATCGGCGACTCCCGTTCCTGCTCGTGTATCGGCCCGCGCCAGAGGAGTCGAGCTCTCTGTTCTCCAGGATCCTGACCGGCGGGGCCTCGTACTTGGTCGCCCCGACGCCGAAGCGGTCGAGAGCATGGACGAGCCGACTGGTCGCCGCGGTCGCGAAGGAGTTGTCAGAGGGCTTCGGCGCGTTCCTGGTCATCGAGCTCTGGCCCAGCGCCGAGCTCGATGAAGAACACAAGTCGGCGGCAGCGGTGGCCAAACCCGGGTTCAAGCTGCACCTCGGCCCGGCGGTTCGAAGCTCCGGCACGGTCGAGAGGCTCGCATCGTCGCTCGAGCGCATATCGATCATGAAGCAACGGGCGGTCGTCGAGCGGGTGCAGGGATCCAAGATCTCTGCTCCGGGACTGCCTCAGCTGCTTCCAAAAAAGGCGAGGGACGACCTGAACATCACCGTGGTCGGAGTCGAAGTCGCTCCGATCTACATCGATCCCGACACCGGGGACGAACTACCCCTGGTTGCACGCACGTTGGCTCGGCTGATGGCTCGTTCTCTGCAACAGGGCGCATTCCAGTTCGCCCAGACCAAGACGAATGATCGCTCGCTGCATTACCACGCGCTCGGTCGCCGGACCTTCGTCGCGGCGGTCAAGAGGGTCGATCAACAGCTCACCGCGGTCGCCGAGTCGTTCGATCTCCTCATGGCGGTCACCCCGGTGAACTCCGAGGCCGCCTACCGGACGTTCAAACGATCGAAGTTCGAGCGTGCACCCAGATTCCACTATCGCCCGATAGCAGTCGATCCTGACCTCTTGAAGCGACAGCTCTGGGACATCAAGATCGAACGCGTGGAGGACCCTGTCCTCGATCACTTGTTCCGGGACAAGCGACGAGAGCTCGACCTGAAGCTCACACTCCTGGCCGAGCGTGAGCGCGAACGCTTCGTCCACACCAGCATGGCGCTCTACGGTCGACTCAACGACGACCTGCGGACGTCGGCGATCGACATTCTCGAGAACGTGCCGGCTCGAAATGGTGCCAGGACCCAACGGACCGTCAGCGCACGAGAGTTCATCGCTCGGGCACAAGAGGAGTTCGAGCGGCTACGTCACACACCGGCACAGATGGACGGACAGATAATCGTCGACAAGGACGTCTCGTCGCTGATGGTCTCGTCGGGCAACCTGATCATCGGCGCCAACATGTCCTTTCCATCCAATCGCGTCGAGCCGCTCATTCAGCACGAGGTCGGAACGCATGTCTTGACCTACTGGAACGGGCGGGCTCAGCCGTTCAAGCTCCTTGCCACCGGGCTGGCCGGCCACGATGAGCTGCAGGAGGGTCTGGCGGTGTTCGTGGAGTACCTGGTCGGCGGGCTCACCGCGAGCCGACTGCGGACGCTTGCTGCCAGGGTCGAGGCCGTCGGCGCGCTCGTCGGCGGTGCCACGTTCGTCGAGACGTTCCGGCTTCTCCGGGACGACTTCGGCCTATCGGAGCGCATGGCGTTCCTGATCACCATGCGGGTCTTTCGCGGCGGAGGGCTCACGAAGGACGCCGTCTATCTGCGCGGCCTCCAGGCGGTGATCCAGTACCTGGCCAAAGGTGGACGCCTCGACACCCTGTTCGTGGGCAAGATCGCCACCGTGCACGCGTCGGTGATCGAGGAGCTCCAGCGTCGCCAAGTGCTCGAGCCGCCCCCGTTTCGTCCGTCTTACCTCGACCAGCCGGACTCCCACTACCGGATCGAGGCCATCAAGGCGAACCCCAGCCCGGCAGATCTCGTCGATGCGTAACCGATCGGGGTTGCGGTGAACGCCGAGGTCGAGGCCTACATCAGGCGGTCGGAGAAGTGGCCGCAGGAGATGACCGACCTGCGGCCGACCCTGCTCGGCTGTGGGTTGACCGAGGAGATCAAATGGGGCAAGCCCTGCTACCGCCACCAGGGCAAGAACATCGTCATCGTTCAGGAGATGAACGAGTTCCTCGCGCTCATGTTCTTCAAGGGCGCCTTGTTGAGCGATCCTGAAGGCGTGCTCGAGGAGCAGGGGCCGAACTCACGATCGGCTCGCCGCATGCGGTTCACCTCGACCGACGACGTGGCCCGGCTGACCGACACCGTCAGGGCCTACATCGACGAGGCCATCCACGTCGAGGAGGCGGGGTTGGAGGTGGGCCCGGCACCCGAGCTCGTCTTGGTCGCGGAGCTCGAGGAGCGCCTCGACCGAGACCCGGCCTTGAACGCTGCCTTCGAGGCCCTGACCCCCGGTCGACGGCGGGAGTACAACCTCTACTTCTCCGATGCCAAGCAAGCCAAGACCCGTCAGGCGCGAGTCGAGAAGTACGCCCGGAAGATCCTGGATGGCAAGGGCTTCCGCGACCGCTGATCCTCGGCCCGCATGGCCCGACCGGTTTTGACCCCACGAGGAGGCGCCGCCATGATTGAAGCGCCTCTAATCGCGGCACCTAATTCTCTATGTGCGAAGGTGTAATCCAATGTTGCTAGCTGCAGAGTTCGGATCTGGCCAGGTGTTGTGGTCGTTCGTTTGGTTCTTCCTGTTCTTCGTCTGGATCATGTTGCTGTTCACGGTGTTGGGCGACATCTTCCGTAGTGATGACCTCTCGGGTATATCGAAGGCGATCTGGCTGCTGTTCGTGATCTTCCTGCCCTATCTCGGGATCTTCGTGTACCTCATTGCCCGTGGTGACAAGATGGCGAAGCGGCGGGCCGAGATGATCCAAGACCAGGATGAAGCTACCCGCGCCTACATCCGATCCGCCGCCGGCTCTTCGAGCACAGCTGATCAACTGGCGTCACTTGCCGAGCTCCACAGCAGCGGCAAACTGTCCGATGAAGAGTACGCCTCGGCCAAGGCCAGCGTGATCGGTAGCTGATTCCGGCCGTCGGAGCGGCCCGCCCACGGATCGCTCGCGGTCAGGTACCGGCCACTTCATCGCCGTGTACGGCCAGACCGTAGATGATCAGACCGTCGATGATGATGATGAGCCACGACCAGGCCGGATAGACCGACATGAACGACATCTGCGCCAGAACGTTCATGGCGGCGCCGGTCATGCCCAGCACTCGGGCCCACAGATCGCCGTGGAATATCCCCATGGCCACGAAGAGCTGAAACGCGGCGAACACCAGATAGATCACGCCGACCGTGGTGAGGTCGAATCTGATCAACGCCTCAGGGGTGATGACGATCCAGTCGTCTTTCAGCAGCAGGGTCAGAGCGAAGATCAGGTTCGCCAGGCCGGCGATCACCGTCATCGTGCCCGCGAACACGACCCATCCGCTCGTCGTCAACCGTTCGTAGCTGTACGTTGCCATTTGGGCGTCTACTCCTTGGATCTCATGTGACCGGGTCTGGGCGTAGCTCCGACTCCTGCACCTGCCGCGCGAGCGATCAGCGCATCGCCGCCTCGACCGGAGCGACGGCGCCGTTCACCTGCTGGCGCCGCTGACTCATGGTCTGCACGGCGGCATCGACGAGGGCCATGTTGTTGGCCGACTGAGGGTCGCTGCGCACCGAAACGTAGGACTGCATGGCGTTACGCAACGACGAGATCGACTGCCCGAGATAGGTCAGCGCCTGTTGAGTCGAGGCGTCGCTGCTGGTTCCGGCCGTGGCCGCGATCTGGCTCTCGAGGTCGATGGTGCGCTCGCGAATGGCGAACCATGCGTGGCCGAGCTGCTGAGGATCGGTTATGCGCAGAAGATCGCTGCTACCCGAGTCGACGAGCCACCTGGCCGCACCGACGAGCTGGCCCAGTCGGCGATTCCGATCGGCTCTGGCTGCCGCCTTCGAGTCGGAATGGCTGGTAGCGGCAGACGCGGCGAACAGAATGATTGCCAGCGCTCCGAGGCCGAGGAGGACGATGATGAGCCAATCCTCGTCCGAGAGCTCGTCGTCGGCCCCGGGGGTCGGCTCGGTGGGAGCCGGTGTCTGTTCGGGAGCCGGCGTTTCCTGAGGAGGTGGTGTTTCTTCGGGAGGTGGTGTTTCTTCGGGAGGTGGTGTTTCTTCGGGAGCCGGCGCCTCTCCGGAAGGTGGCTGAGTGTCGGAACTACATGCGCTCAGCACGGCGACCAGGCCCAGACCGAGCAACATGACCAACACGAGGCGCACCAGCGCAGCCGGCTCGGGGCGTCGAGCGTCGGCGGGTCGATTGTGGGTGGGCGATCTCATTTCGGCGTTGCCTTTCGAGGGTGCAGGGGAGAGTACGTGACGCGAAGAGTCAGCCGTTGACCGCGCGGTTCTTGGCTTGGGCGTACTCCGCGTCGGACAGCGCCCCCGACTCGTGCAGCGCAGCCAGCTTCGAGAGCTCGTCGGCCGCAGACTGGGTTCCGGCCGCGTCTCGAATGTAGGCCTGGACCGCCTCCTCGGAGGCTCGAGCTGCCTCCTCGTCGCGGCGGCTCATGTCGCTGCCGTTCACGATGAGATAGAGGAACACGCCGAGGTACGGCAAGAAGATGATACCCACGGTCCACAGCGCCTTGCCCCAGCCCGAGAGGCTCTTCGCTCGGACGATGTCGCCGAACACCGTGAAGAGCAGCCAGATCCAAATGAAGAACAGGAAGAACCACAACATCGACCACAGCACCTGGCCGCTGCCGAACTCCGCTGCTACCGCCATGAAACCGACCTCCTGAGACTGTGAGTTACCGACGGCACGGTAGTGCTCGAGCCTCTCGACGTCTACAAGCGCGAGGAATTCACCCCAGGTGATCGAGAAGGTCCCCGTGTTCACGCTGACGGCGTCTGCTATAACTCTTCGATGCTTGGACCCGTACAGCTGATCGTCTTCCAGTTCGACACCCTCGATCGCTTCCGAGGCGACATCCTCGATCGCCTCGAGGAGTTAGCTCCCATAAATGCCGTGCGCGTGCTCGACGCGCTCTTCGTGGCCAAGGAGGAGAATGGCGACCTGGTCGCCCTCGAGCTGGGTGACCTCGGCGAGGAGGAGGGCGACGACGTTCTCGGCGCCATCATCGGCGAGCTGCTCGGTTTCTCCTTCGACGGCGAGGATCCCAGTGCACCTCCGGCCGAGATCACCGAAGCTTCTGCGATCGGCGTCACCGTGGCCGACGTTCGTCGCATCGCGCGAGACCTCGCACCAGGGACCGCAGCTGCGTTGTTGCTGATCGAGCATCACTGGGCCGCCGGTCTCCGAGACGCAATCGCCGATGCGGGTGGATCGGTCATCCTTCAGGGCTTCCTCACGCTCGAGGGCCTGGCCATGGTGGGTGCCGAGATCGCGGCGACCGCCGAGGCCATCGCTGCCATCGAGCTCGCCGATGCACTCGAGGCCGAAGCCACGGTGCGCTCACTCGAGGCACTGGCCACCATCGAGATAGCCGACGAGATCAGAGCCGCCGTGGTGGCGAACACCATCCTCGGCCTGGTCGAGGCCGGTTACATCGAAGGCGCCGACGCCGAGGAGGCCGTCGCCGCAGTGCTCGGTGATGACATACTCGAAGCCGTATCCGCCAGCGAAGGGACCTCGTAGATGCCTCCGGCCCGACGATCAATGCGCCGCACCGCGCGCCGAACCTCACGCCGCACGAGCCGGCGAATGGACCGCCGCATGCAGGCCAGCGCGCCGGCTCCGGTCTATGAACCGGCTCCTGCTCCGGCTGCGGCGCCTGCACCGGCTGCGCCGACACCGGCGGCGCCCGCCGAACCGGTGCCGGCCTACATGGCCGAGCTCGAACAGCTCGCCAGCCTGCGCGACGCCGGAATCCTCTCGAACGACGAGTTCGAGGCCAAGAAGCGGCAGATACTCGGTCTCTGACCCCGTCACCCGACCCGAAATCCCCCACGTCTGTCAGCGGCTTCCGCTACTGAGCGTGGGGATTTGGGCGGTTGGCGGCTCGGCACCTTGCTTCTCGGCGCGGGCGTCGCCATAGAGCAGTGTCAGCGCGACCGCACCGATGGGCACCACGAGCGCGGAAACCAGGGTGACCAGGACCGAGAACAGCCACAGCGGCAGTTGGCTGACCAGCACGAGCAGGATCACACCGACGACCGTGGCGCTGACCAGCACCAGCCCGTTGACGATCGCCAGCACGACGGCAGTGTGCAACCAGCGGCCGCGGATCAGCTCCGAGCTCCTGGCCAGCGACGCTTTGGCGTCGAGGCCTTCGAGCACGACCACCTGAGCCACGAACTGGTAGCGCACGACCTGTCGGATGCCCCACGGGATGCCGATGATCGTCGCGAACAGCACGATGACGATGACCGAGGCTCGCAACAGTGCCGATCCCAGGGTGCGTCGCTCACTCCACGCCAGCTTCGCCGCAGCCCCGACCGGCAGAGGCTCGTCGCCGTCGGCCCGGCCCAGATGCGCTGCCATCATTGCGTTGACGAGTACCAGCGCGACGAGGTGCGGAATGCTGCCGGCGAAGAGGGCCAACACGAGGCTCGTGCCGCTCGCCCGCCCGGCAACGCCGACAAGATCGCCGAGCAGCGGAGCGATGGACAACAGCGCACCCACCACGGCAACAACCGCGGCGGCGGGTAAGTAGACCAGGCCGAATCGGAGCATGGCCCGCGTTGTCCAGCGGTGGCCGGTTCCGGCCAGTCGAAGGATCTGCCCGACACTTCGTCGTTGCACCAGTGGCAGCGGGGCCACCGGCTCCCAGGTGGTCCGGCGCGTCGCCCACCCGGCGAGCGCGACCAACAGGCCGAACGTGATGAGCAGTGTCACTGGTGAAGTCGTGAACGAGATGAGGACTCCCGATCCCCATTCGACGACTCCGCAGAACGCCGAGATCACGGCGGTGGCCTGCGAGTCGCCGCTGGGTACGACGACGCTGGAGGCCCGTAGCTCCTCGTGCCAGTCGATCGGCTCGAGCCAGCGACCTTTGGCCGCCGGACCCGTCGGGCCGTTGAACGGACCGTTCTGGCGCTCACCCCAACGTCCGGCATATTCCAGCCAGGCCAAGGGGCTGTCCGCATCGGCCACCGAGTCGGGCAACACCACCACCTCGGGTTCGAGCCGATTCGACGGGCCATCGGTGTTGTCGCACCCGAAACCTTCGCTGCCGGAACGTCCGAGGTACAGCGCCGAGCCGAAGTAGCTGGCATGCGAGCCGGCCGAGGAGTACACGAGCGGATGACTTCCGTCACGTTCGAGCTTCGATGAATCCCAGTCGGCGCGCTCGCCGCCCTCGTGTTGGGCGTAGCCGACACTCACCGGTTCCGAGGCCAGCGCTTCTTCGATCGTCGACGCATCGAACAGCAGCTGGATCCCTTCCCAGTCGCTCTCGTGTTTGTTGTTCCAGTCGTTGTAGTACCAGTAGAACCAGTATTGGAGGGCGAGCTGGTCGGGGTGGCCGTCCTGTTTGACGACATGGGCGTAGACGGTCGTCGGCCGGTCACGGCTGTATTTGCGGTAGTCGGTCTCGTAGATGCACCCGGGCTGAAGCGCCCCGCCGGGAAAGTCGAGGAAGAACCCCTGACCCAGCTCGAACAGGTCGGAGGCACCCGGTGCGTTCATGATCACCGGGTTTCCGGGGCCCACTTGCCGCAAGACGACCTCGGGGTTGTCGAGCACGATGTCGATCGACGTCGGCCCGTACGGCTCACCGTCCTGATCGCACTCTGCCTCCTGTGCCTTCAGCATCATGATCGGCGCGTACCGCTGCGCGAGCTCGAGCGCACCCTCCGGGTCCTGTTCGGCGATGTCGTCGGCTCGAGCGGCCGGGGCGAGGATCCCCACCGTCAGACCGATGATCAGCCCGATCAGCCCGAAGACCCGAGACGCCGTGCGCCAACGTGGCGTCGTGGTGTGTCGACGCTTCTGAGCGCTCATTCGGCTCGAACCCGATCCTCGGTCGGGTCGCCGTCAGCGTCGCCGGGTTCTGCATACTGCCGGCGATCCATCGGCCAGATGACGAGGATCAGCAACCCGACGCCGAGCCCGGCCGAGATCGCGGCCATCCAGCTGATGGAGTTGAAGCCGACCTCATCGGCCAGCCAACCTCCGAGCAGGCTGCCGATGAACGACCCGAGCGCGCTGCCTGCGATGACCCAACCATTCGCCTGACCAGATGGAATCGGTGCATACCGGACGGCGAGCACGTTCTGCGGAAGTCGGGCGAAGGGCGATCCCTGGTAGAGCAGCTGCATGGCGGCTGCGACCAACAGGACGGGCGCGTCGCTCACCCAGCCCAGCAGGCCGAGGCACGCGGCGCCGCCGAATCGCATCACCGTCCCGGCCAAGAACGGCGTGAGCGGCCCGTACCTCGTCAACACCTTGCCGGCCACGAAGAACAGCACGATGTTCAGCACTCCGGCGAGCGAGATCAGGCTCGACGTGGTGGTCTCGGAGATGCCGTACACATTCGGCAAGATGTTGGCGATCTGGTTGTTGACGCCGTTGTTCGCGATCGACGACAACACCAGGACCAACAGGTAGAGACCGAACAGGGAGAAGATCACACCGCCGAACCCGGTTCGACGGGTCTGAGCGAGGTCATCGGGGTCAGCGGCATCGTCTCCGTCCGCGGTGTCGTCGTGAACCAGGGCGGCCGTCGGCTTGGCGCTGGTGAAGAACACGATGAACGTCAGCACGGCGAGCACCGCGGCGCCCAGATAGAAGCGCTGGTCGAACGTCCACTTGGCCTGCGCTGCCGCTGCCATGAGCATGCCGCCGGCCACCTGTCCCGCTGGGAACGCCACGTTGAACGCGGTCAGCCGACGGGCCTGCAGCTGGTCGGACAGTCCGGCGCTGACGATGAAGACGGGCGCAACGGCACTGACGCCCGCGACACCGACGCCCATGATGAGGGCGTCGATCACCTGGAATTCCGAGTCGCCCGATGCGACACCGAACGCGAGCAGGGCAATCGTCATCGCGGCCAGACCACCGACAGTCACCTGGCGATGAGCGCGGTACCGGTCGGCGATTCCTCCGAGGACCGGGCCGAGGACGGCGGCGAGGCTCATCATCGCCATGACGACGCCGGCCTGCGATGCGCTTCCGGTCGCCTCGGTGATGTACGGCGGAACCAGGAGCGCGACGAACGCCGCCCAGCCGGCGCCGACGGCGACGTTGGCGGTCATCCACCACTGGAAGGCAGGCTCTCGCTGCGCCGGTTCCGCTGCTGCCGAGCTCATTGTGACGCTCCCATGTCATCGATCTGGCCGGGTTCACTGCTGTCGGTGCCGTCTGTATCGGCCGAGTCGGTATCGGACTCGCCGCCGAACGCCTGCGAGGCGTCGCTGAGGAGGTCGCGGTGCTGCTTGCTGAATCTCGTGAGGGTGATGGTGCCCGGGAAGAACGCGAGCAGCCCGTAGAACAGCCTCCAGAGCACGACGGCCGCGACGATGACGTTGACGTTCACGTTCCCGGTCGTCGAGGCGGAGAGCGCGGAGACCATCACTACGTCGACGACACCGAGGCCGCTGCCGGTGATCGGGATCACGACGCCGGCAAAGAAGGCCACCGCGAACGAGGCGAAGATCACGGCCAAGCCGAGCTGAGATTGCTCCACTCCGACGGCACGAAGCGATGCGACGAGGATCAAGTAGGTGAGGCCCAAGTTGAGAGCAACGGCGATCGTGCCGATCGGCCAACGCTTGCGAACGATGGCGTAGGCATTGTCCCTGAACTCGACGACCTGATCCCCCAGATCGCCGACCGGATCCTTGTGGAACTTGAGCATCACCCACGACACGAAGCGACCGAGCTGGGCGCCCAGCCAACGAGCCGAGCTCTCGCTGCGGCCGACCAGCCAGATCAAGACGGAGATGACGACGACGAGTGCGACCGAGATGCCGGTGATGATCAACGCCTCGCTGTCCACGCTGTCCACCGCCAGCAGCACGAAGAAGGCGGCGATGGGCAACACGATGCGAGCCGCCTGCGGAAACACGAAGGAGCCGAGGGCACCGGTGGTCGAGGCCCGGTTGTCGAAACCATCGCTGCGGAAATACGCGTACTGCACTACCGAGGACGCGCCGGGCGGCATGATGTTGGCCGCCACGTTCGACGAGAGGTACGCGGCCGAGCCGGTATGCAACCGCAGCCCGGGCAGCATGGCCCGATAGATGAGTGCCTCGGTCGGAACCCGGGCGATGCTCAGGATCGACAACACGAGGAGGTCGCGCAACGTGAGATTGGTGAGCGCCTCCCAGATCAGGTCGTAGTCGATGAACTGCGGGAGAAGCCAGCCGAAGATCACAACGAGGACGGCGACCACCACCAGAACGCGGATGACCCGCTTCTTGGTGCTCGGTTTCTCGGACGGAGTAGTCGTGGCGCCGTCGTTCGTCATCACGGCGCAATCACCGAACCAGCGAGAGACCTCATGCTCGTGACCACTGCCCAAGTCTCGGCGAATCCGAGGCGTCGGCGCTTCACCCGGCTGGGGTGAAGCGAGCCACCGGCCTTGTACTACGGTCTGCTCGCCGACCGAACAAGGAGTACATCGATGCCCAACGGCAAGCCGAACATCCTCGTCATGTGGGGCGACGACATCGGAATCAGCAACCTCAGCTGTTACAGCGACGGCCTGATGGGATATCGGACACCCAACATCGACCGCATCGCCGACGAGGGGGCGAGGTTCACCGACTACTACGGCGAACAGTCGTGCACGGCCGGCCGCGCTGCGTTCATATGCGGTCAGAACCCGTACCGCACCGGACTGACCAAGGTCGGCATGCCGGGCGCCGACGTCGGGATGCAGGACAAGGATCCGACGATCGCCCGTGCGCTCAAGGAGCAGGGCTACGTCACCGGCCAGTTCGGTAAGAACCACCTCGGTGACCAGGACAAGTTCCTTCCGACGAACCACGGGTTCGACGAGTTCTTCGGCAACCTGTACCACCTCAACGCCGAAGAAGAGCCCGAGCATCGCGACTATCCACCGGCGGATGAATTCCCGGACTTCCGCGAGAACTTCGGTCCCCGCGGCGTGATCCACAGCTACGCCGACGGGCGCATCGAGGACACAGGGCCGCTCACCAGGGAGCGGATGAAGACCATCGACGACGAGCTGATTCCCGAAGCGAAGCGATTCATCAGGGACGCCCACGAGGCGGGGATCCCGTTCTTCGTGTGGTTCAACACGACCCACATGCACTGCTACACCCACGCCAAGGACGAGAGCCAGGGCCAGGCCGGCCGCTGGCAGTCCGAATACCACGATGTGATGATCGACCACGACGGCAACATCGGCGAGCTGCTCGACTTCCTCGACGACCTGGGGATCACCGACGACACCATCGTCGTCTACAGCACCGACAACGGTCCGCACATGAACACCTGGCCCGACGGCGGCATGACGCCGTTCCGCAGCGAGAAGAACTCGAACTGGGAGGGCGCGTTCCGTGTCCCCGCCATGGTGCGCTGGCCCGGCCACATCGAGGCCGGAACCGTTCTCAACGGCATCGTCAGCCACGCCGACTGGTTCGTCACGCTCCTCTCGGCCGCCGGGGCACCCGACATCGCCGCGCAGCTCCGCGCGGGCGCCGAGCTCGACGGCAAGGAGTACAAGGTTCACCTCGACGGCCACGACCAGCTCGCCTACCTGACCGGGGCAGTCGACGAGAGTCCCAGGAACTACTTCTTCTACATGTCCGACGACGGCGACCTGACCGCGATGCGCTTCGACAACTGGAAGTTCATCTTCCTCGAGCAACGCGTGAGAGGCACGATGGGGATCTGGATGGAACCCTTCGTCGAGCTCCGCATGCCCAAGGTCTTCAACCTTCGCACCGACCCCTATGAACGGGCCGAAGAGACGTCGAACTCGTACTTCGACTGGGTGCTCGAGCGGGCCTTCCTGTTCGTGCCGGCCCAGAGCTTCGTGGCCGAACATCTCCAGACCCTCGCCGAGTTCCCGGTCAGCCAGAAGCCGGCGGCCTTCAACCTCGAGAACGTGATGGCCAAGCTCGAGGCCGGCATCACCAGCTCGTGAACAACGCCGCACAACGGGGACCACACTCAGTCCAGCGCCCCGCTGGCCTGGTGTGGATCCCCGGCGGCAGGTTCGCCATGGGCTCCGACGCCCACTACCCGGAAGAATCACCCGTCCACACCGTCGCCGTCGACGGGTTCTGGATACGGGCGACGACGGTCACGAACCGGGAGTTCGCCGACTTCGTCGACGCAACCGGCTACGTGACGATCGCCGAGCGCCCGCTCGACCCCGCCGACTACCCGGGTGCACCACCGGAGAACCTCGTACCGGGGTCGCTGGTGTTCACGATGACGTCGGGTCCGGTCGACCTCACCCACATCAGCCAATGGTGGACCTGGACCCCGGGCGCCTGTTGGCGTCACCCCGAAGGACCACAGAGCGACCTCGGCGGACGATTCGACCACCCCGTGGTGCATGTCGCCCACGAGGACGCGATCGCGTTCGCCGACTGGGCTGGTGAATCATTGCCGACCGAGGCGGAGTGGGAGTACGCGGCCCGAGGCGGACACGAGAGACGTCCGTTCATCTGGGGGAACGACGCGGTGCCCGACGGCAGCTACCTCGCGAACTTCTGGCAGGGTGACTTCCCGTACCGAAACAGCGAGGCGGACGGCTTCGCGGGCACGGCACCGGTGGGGTCGTTCCCACCGAACGACTTCGGGTTGTTCGACATGGCGGGAAACGTGTGGGAGTGGACCGACGACTGGTACGGAGACCGTCACCCACCCGAGGCCGACAAGCCCTGCTGCGTACCGAACAACCCACGAGGCCCGAGCATGGGCGCTAGCTACGATCCGGCTCAGCCGCAGTTCAGCATTCCCCGGAAGGTGGTGAAGGGCGGATCGTTCCTCTGTGCCGACAACTACTGCCAGCGATACCGGCCGGCAGCGCGACGGCCGCAGATGATCGACACAGGGATGAGCCACCAGGGGTTCCGAACCGTACGAAGAACCCGAGACGGCGCCTTCGCGTGACTTTCTCGCGGGTGCGGTTCATGCGCATGAGCTTCACCACCGCCTCGTCAACCGAGACGAACTCGCTCACGCGCTGATTGCCGAGAAGTCGTCATCGCGCACAGGCGCTGTGACGAGGGCGAGGGGTCGGGGCAGCAGGCCGATCTCGCGGGAGCGGTTGATCGCCTCCGAACGGCAGTGCACGCCGAGTTTCAGGTACAACGATTTCAGGTGGGTCTTCAACGTGTTGAGGGTGACCCCCATGGCACGAGCGATGTCCTTCTGGCTCAGTGAGCCGTCCGGGAGCAGGCGCAGCGAGGCGATCTCCTGACCGGTGAGAGCGACCCCGCCCACCATCGCGCCGGGCACCTGCTTGGCCGATTCGTCGAGAAGGGAGAGCCGCACCAATCGAAGGTGTCGCTGCGCGGCGCAAACGTCACCGTTGTCGAGCGCGATCTCGATCACCTCGAGATGCCGATCGACGGATTCGCTGACAGGTGCTTCGGCGGACAGAACCTGTTGATCCCACATACCCTCACCTTCGCCCCTGTGCCCGGGTTGCACCAGTGATGCCGGGCAGAGGAAGGACACTGACAATCGTCAGGGTCGTTCCGGAAATCCATCGGTTTGCGCCGACATCACCCATCCGTGAGAACATCTTGGTTGCGGTCGCTCGCCGGGTAGATCTGCGACCCGGGAGAGCGAGATGGAAACGATCGGCTGGGGAACCATCGCCTACGGGACTGCCGCCGGCATGTGCGCCGGCCTGGCGACGGTGTTCCTGTTGATCGGCGCTCGCAATCGTCGCTTCGATGCAGTAGCGGTGTCGTTCGGCATCTTCGCAACGGTGTCCGCGGTCAACGCCATCATGACGGTTCGTCTGCACCTGTCGTCGTCGATCGGCGGCTACGAGGATTGGTTCAAGTTCTTCGGTCTCGCCAATCTCGCCACGATCCTGGCGATGGTGCTGCTCGTTGCCGCGTGGACAAGTTCCGTGCCTCGGTGGGCGGTGATGGCGTTGGTCATCGCCAGCGGTCCGATCGTGATCCTCCAGATCGCCTTACCCAACGGCCTCTTCGTCGGCGATGTGACGAGTCTGCGAAACGTGAGCATGTTCGGAGAGTCGTTCGTGGTGCACGAGGGCACGACGTCGCCGTGGCGCCCTGCCTTCGACCTGTACGCTTTCGCCGGCGCTGCGATCTCCATCACCGCTCTGATCCGCGGTTTCCGCAGCGGACGTCGGTCGTACGCCCTCCTCGTCACCGGTGCGGTTCTGGTCGCGTATGCCGTGGGCGCCTATGACAGCGGCGTCGATTTCGGCGTGTTCTCCACGCCGTACCTCACCCCGTTCGGGTTGCTGGGGACATCGATCGCCGGTGCAGTGTTCCTCGCCGAGCGCAGTGTGCGCACCGATGAGCAGCTGCACGAGCAGACGACACGATTGGAAGAGGTCGTCATCGAACGCACCGCCGCTTTGATCGACGCGAACCGCCGTCTCGAAGACCAACTGACCCGCCAACGACGATCGACCCGCAGTCTGGCCGCACTCACCGACCAGTTCGAGCGATCCAACATCATGGTGGACCCGACCCCCGCCACCATCGAGACAAGACTCCGCGCGCTCCTCGAGCAACTCGCCACGATCCTCCCGGCCGCAACGATCGAGCTCCGCATCGACACCGACCGGCTCGACGGCCTCCTCCCCGGATCTCTCGCATGGCACCACGGCGCCATGCCCCACGACCCCGACCCCGACCCCGATCCCGATCCCGATTTTGCCGCCGAAACGGCCACGGCGTCCGAGCCGATCACCATCGGCACCCGAACCGTCGGAGCACTCACCGCGCGATTGATCGACCAACCCAGCCTCACCACCGACGGCACCCACTACCTCGAGCTCGTGGCCGAACACCTGTCGGGGCTGATCCACCGACTCGATCTCGTCGCCCAGATCGCTGACTCGGCGGTCGAGGGTGAGCGACAACGCATTGCGATGGACCTCCACGACTCGGTCACTCAACGCATGTACTCGGTCTCGTTGCTCGCCGACGCCGCCGTGCACCAGGCGGCGGACGATCCGACCGAGATCGGTGAACTGGTGCAGCGAATTCGCAAACTGGTGCTGTCGTCTCTGGCAGAGCTCCGCGTCCTGCTGCTCGAGCTCAGGCCACATGCGTTCGCCGAGGTGGACCTGCACGTGCTCCTCGAGCAGCTCGCTGACAGTTTCGCTTCCACGTATGAACTCGAGGTCATCGCCGACGTGTCGCCCGTGGCCTTCATCCCCGTCAAGGTCAAGACGGCCCTCTACCGCATCAGCCAGGAGGCGGTCAGCAACGCTTGCCGCCACGGCCACGCCGACGAGATCACCATCGGGCTCGTCGACCGCGCCGGCGCCACCACACTCGTGATCCACGACGACGGCATCGGTTTCGATCCTGCGGCAATCGCCGTGGGCGCCGGCCTCGACAACCTCCGTGCCCGCGCTCGCTCGGTCGACGCCACAATCGACATCTCGAGCCGTCCGGGAGCAGGCACCACGATCACCGTTCGAGTCGCCCGACCCGTCGCCCCGATCCAGGTCCCGTTGGCGGCTCGGCCGGCAGGCGTATGAACACATCCGTACCCATCCGTCTCGTACTGGCCGACGATCATCTCGTTGTGCTCGAGGGACTCGAGATGGTCTTGTCCCGGTTCGCCGACCTCGAGATCGTCGGCACGGCACTCGGCGGTGCCGAAGCCATCAGCCGTGTTGCCGAGACCGACCCGGACGTCGTCCTCATCGACCTCTCGATGCCGGAGATCGATGGTGTGGAGGCGATTCGCCGCATATGCGCCGCTCAGCCGCACGTGAACGTGCTCGCGCTCACGGCGTTCCTCGAGCACCGGCTCGTGACGCAAGCGATCGACGCCGGCGCCCGGGGGTACCTGCTCAAGAGCGCCAGCGGCGACGAGCTGGCGGCAGCAATTCGAACCGTTGCGTCCGGAGGCTCGACCCTCGCACCCGAGGCACTCCCCCTGCTTGCGGGCGCTCCCGAGACCATCGGGCACGACCTCACGCCGCGCGAGCATGACGTGCTCGAACACCTGGCCGCTGGGCTGTCCAACAAGCACATTGCGGCTGAGCTGGGGCTTCGTCCCGGCACCGTTCGCATTCATGTGAGCAACATCCTGGTCAAGCTGCAGGTCGAGAATCGAACAGCAGCCGCGGTGGCAGCCCGCAACGCCGGTCTCGTCGCGGCAGAGCGCTTCGCAAACGACCGACCTCAGCCCGACGCTCGAGACTGATCGCCCGCCGGGGCGATTCGCGCCCACCGAGCACAGTCGTCGGATCGATGAATCACAGAGAATCACGGATCACTCACGCCGTCCCACCTCCGTTGCCGTCAGGCAGACGGCGGTGCCGCCGGTCAGAGGAGATTGACTTGCTGTTCGAGGTCGCGCAACGCGATCACGAGCTCGGCATGGCGGCCGGCGATGGCGCGCTGGTTCTCGTTGGCCTGATCCGAGGTGACCTCGACGTCATCCCACCGTTCTCGGAGCGCGTCGCTGAGCGCGCAAGATCGTACGGCGACGCTTCGGCAGACCCGCACGTCCATCTCAGTCGGAGCGCTGGCCGACAACGAGGCCAGTTGGTGGGTGAGGTCATCGAGCTCGCCAACCGGATCGGTCGCCGGCGATCCGCTCGGAGCCGCCGGCGTGGCGGGTTCGACGACGGTTTCGAGTCGTCGGGCGAGACACCGACCTTCGGCCACGACGATGCGCGCTTGCGCCAGCCACGACTCGGCCGGGGCATGAACGACCCGCAGCCCGCTCGGTGCCCCACCACGGCGGAACCAGCGCATCGAGCTGACCACCGCAACGACGACGAGCGCAGCGGCAGCGGCGACGAGCGCCGCTTCGGTCATGTCCACGGGATGCAATCGCTCAGCACTCCTCAATCGTGCGGCCAGCAAGATGCCGAATGCCTCACCCGCTCTGGGCGATCCTTCGGGATCCCCGGAGCTGAACCATCACCTCACCCATCCTGGGCGATGAGCCGACATCGGCACCTGCGCTTCGATGACATGTGATGTCCGTCTGCCTCCCTGAGCTCTCCGTTTCTGCAATCCGAGCAATCCAGGCATTTCAGAGTCCGACTGGCGACCCGTCGAGCGAGGATTCCGGTGGCGATCTCGTCTCCGATGTCGGCACCGAGATCAAGGTGACTCTTGACCGATGGTCAGTGGGCCAGCTCGGCGTCAGCGACTTTCTCGCCGCCGCGGCGGTCGTCGCGACCGGCTTCGTCGTGGCCTGGGTGCTCAGAAGGCTGATCCAGCGAGGCGCTCGCCGCATGACTGGCGCCGCGCGCACCGCAATCGGCACCCTCGGCAAGCTCGTCGGAGTGTCGGTGCACCTGCTCGCCGCCGCGCTGGCATTGGAGATTCTGGGATTCAGCCTCGGCCCGATCCTCATCCTCATCCTGATCGCGATCTTGGCCATCCTTCTGCTCCGACCGATGATCACGAATCTCAGCAGCGGCCTGCTCCTCCAACTCCGGGGAGCACTCGACGCCGGCGACCTCGTGCTGACCACCCGTGACGGATTGGGTGTCGTGCAGGAGATCACCGCGAGAACCACGGTCATCGACACCTCCGACGGGCGCCGGATCCACGTCCCGAACTCCAGTGTGCTGAACGATGTGATCGTGAACTACACGTCGCTCGGCCGGCGGCGCTCGTCATTCGAGGTCATGGTGAGGTACGACGAGAATCTCGATCGGGTGATGTCGACGATGCGACTCGCCCTCGCTCGGACCGACGAGGTCCACACCGACCCTGAGCCGGAGGTGCAAGTCGTCCGAGTCGTCGGGAAACTGGTCGTGATTCGTGCCCTGGTGTGGCACCCGCCGTCGCAAGAAGCACAGCGGGCAGCTCTCGACGCGGGCATTCGCAACGTGCTGACCGACCTCGCTTCGTCCGGTATCGCCCTGGAAGGGCCGACCTTGGTCGAGGTCGACTCCGGCGCATCGGCATCGCCGACATCGGCACGCGAGGACACCGGCACGATCTGACCGAGCACACCCGAACGGAGTTGCCCACCGATACCCCTCGCCGGTCGGCCGGACTGGCGCTGGAGCCCATGGCCCCGCTGGGCCACACTGTTGCCGTGACGTCACAGCAGGGTGCTTCGATCGCGACCGTCGGCGACATCATGACCCGATCACCCATGGCGCTCGCGGTCGATGCAACCGTCGGGGATGCCCGTCGAGCCATGCTCGATCACCAAGTGTCCGCGCTCCCCATCATCGACTCCCGGACCCGGCCGGTCGGGATCCTCACCAACACCGACCTGGTGTCCTCGGTGACCGACAACGTCCCCGTGGCGGTTCTGATGGCAAATCAGGTGCTCACCTGTTCGGGTGATACATCGGTCCGCGACGCCGCCCGCACGATGCGCACCAACCGGGTCCACCACCTCGTCGTGGTCGACGGCGAGGCACTGGTGGGAATGCTGAGTGTCTTCGACCTGCTGGAGGTGTTCGAATCACCGGTGTCTCCCGAGCTCGACCAGGATTGACGCTGCCCGTCCCGGCGGTTGCCTCCGAGTCAATCCCGGAACTTGCCGGCTTGGATCCGTTCCGCCTCCATGAGCTCGACCTCGCGGGCGCCGGACACCACGATGGCGGGGTCTGGGACGAAGTCGAGCGACGGATCGCGATTCTCGTAGTCGACGACGTCGAGGATGGTGCGGAGCGCGTTGAGCCTCGCCTGGTGCTTGTTCTCCGAGCGGATCACTGTCCAGGGCGTCACGCTGGTGTGGGTTCGGCGCAGCATCTCGTACTTGCGTTTCGTGAACTCGTCCCAGAGATCCTGGGCTTCGACATCGACTTCACTCAGTTTCCACTGTCGCAGCGGGTCGTGACGCCGCCGATCGAAGCGCCGTTGCTGTTCTTCCTTGGTGACCGAGAAGTACATCTTCACCAGGATGGTTCCCTGTCGTACGAGGTCCTTCTCGAATCCGACGACACCACGAAGGAAGTCCTCGTGTTCCTTCTCGGTGCAGAAGCCGAACACCGGCTCGACCATGGCCCGGTTGTACCAACTCCGGTCGAAGAGGACCATCTCTCCCGCTCGGGGAAACTGGGTCACATACTTCTGCAGGAACCACTGCCCCCGTTGCTCATCGGTGGGCCGGCCGAGCGCCACGACTCGGTAGTGCTTTTCGTTCATGTAGCGCGTGACCCGACGGATGGTTCCGCCCTTTCCTGCGGCGTCTCGTCCCTCGAAGAGCACGATCATCTTCTGTCGCTGCGCCTCGAGGTGGGCCTGGAGCTTCAGCAGTTCGACCTGGTACGGCTCCAGCTCCTTTTCCCGCTGATTCTTGGCGCGAAGTCGCCGAGTGTTCTTGCGCTCGGCCTCGAGTTGGGCGCGCAGCTGCTGGATCCCCTGGTCGTCCCCGGCCCGAGCCTCCTCGAGCGAGTCTGAACCGACTGCCGCTGGCTCAGATGGGTCGTCGTTCATGCACAGTCCGCGCTTCCTCGGTTGTCGTCACCGACCGCATCCGCGATCACGTCTCGCTCAGAATGGCGTTCCATTCGCTTGCTCGATAGGGCTGAAGGTCCCGGATGCCGAGAGCGGCGAGGGGTTCGGCAGGTTCGAGGGCCCGCACATAGCCTGAGCGGTGTGGCCAGTTGGGTGTTGTTGATCGTCGGACTGCTGAGCGGGTGGGCGACCTTCGTTGCGCTCGTTCGGGTGAAGCGACCGGCGGCTCTGGGCTTCGCGATCATGCTGACGAGTTGGTTCACGGGGGAATGGCCGTTGTTTCACCTCGTCTGGCAACTGGTCCTCGCCGGCGTGCTCGCCGGCACAGGTGGGCTCGACGCCGAGATCGGCGTCGTGGGCCTGGCGGCGTTTGCCATCTCCTGGGCCGGGCTCGTCGCCATCCGCCTCGTGCAGAACCGGGCTCGCCCGACCGCCGAGGTTGCACTGCGCCGTGGACTGGGCGACGACTACCTCGACCGCCTTCCGGTTGACCGCCGAGCCGCGCTGCGCACCCGGCCGGGAGCAGCCATCACCTTGCTGCCGTTCCGCAACGACTCGACCGGCATCGTCACCGAGTGCAACCTGTCCTACGGCGATCACCCCAAGCGGCACCTTCTCGATGTGTACCGGCCCGAGTCGAGCGACATGCCGTGCCCGGTGATCCTCCAGATCCACGGCGGCGGTTGGGTGATCGGCAACAAGCGCCAACAGGGCATGCCGCTCGTTCACCGCCTCGTCCGCAACGGTTACGTCGCCGTCTCGATCAACTACCGGCTCGGACCGAGGTACCGCTTTCCCGAGCAGCTGATCGATGTCAAGCGGGCGATTGCCTGGACCCGTGAACACATCGGTGACCACGGCGGTGACCCGACCGCGATCATCCTCACGGGTGGATCCGCCGGTGGTCATCTCAGCGCGCTCGCCGCGTTGACGCCGAACGATCCGCAATTCCAACCCGGCTTCGAATCGGCCGACACGAGCGTCGCCGCCTGTATGCCGCTCTACGGCCCGACCGACTTCACCGACGCGGAGGGCATTCGCGGCCGGATGGATGCCTTCGAGGTCTTCCTCAAGCGGACGGTCATGCCGGGTTCGATGCAGGAGGTACCCGACTTGTACCGGGCGATGTCGCCGATCACCCATGTCCGTCCTGACGCGCCTCCGTTCCTCATCATCCAGGGAACCCTCGACGTGCTCGTGTGGCGGGAGGAGAACCGGCGCTTCGCCGACCAACTCGCGTCCGTGTCCCAGTCGCCGGTCGTCTACTGGGAGGTGCCGGGGGCCCAGCATGCGTTCGACATGTTCAACTCGCGGCGGAGTGCGGCCGCGGTCGACGCCTGTGAGCGGTTCGCCGGCTGGGTCAGTTCCGACACTTCCGCCTCCTGCACCGGAAGATGACGGCGGAGATGAGAGTCTTACGACATGGCAATGATCGACTTCACCGTCTCCCATCGGTTCAGCGCGTCCTCCCGAGTCGTCTGGGAGGAGATGATCGACTGGCCGAGCCACGCCGACTGGATTCCCGCGACGCGAGTCGAGGTGGACCCCGGGAATGCCCAGGTGGAGGGCGCGACCTTCACCGGCTACACGGGATACGGGCCGCTGACCCTTGTCGACCGTATGCGGATTTCCTCGATCGAATGGGACGAGGCGACCGCGCAAGGGTCCTGCGAAGTCGAGAAGCTGGGACCGGTTCTCCGAGGTCGAGCAGGCTTTGTCGTCAGCGCCGATGGTGCCGGATCTCGGGTCGAATGGTCCGAACAGGTCACCGTTCCGTACCTGCCCGAGCTTCTCGCACCGATTGTCGGCAAGATGAGCGCTCTCGGCTTCTCCATAGGGATGCGTCGGCTGGCCAAGGTGATCGCAAGGAAGTACTCGGACCTCTAGAGACCGACCTGCGATGAACAGGCAGGCCACGCGCCCCAGCCTTGAGCTGCCTGAACCCGTTCCGCGATCATGATCTGAACCTCGCGCGTCGTCTCGTGCGGCGATCCCGCGCCCCCGAACTCGATCCACGTCGCCTGGGTGAACTGCAGGCCGCCGTAGAGCCCGTTCCCGGTGGCCTTTCCCCAGTCGCCTTCGGACTCGCACTCGGCCAACGCGTCCCATGCCTCAACCCGTTCCGCCGGCAGGCTCGCCACGAACGGCTCCGCCTCACGGCGTTGCTCCTCCATCGTCTGTGTCTCGGCCGCCTCGGGCTCGCCGGAGGACGAAAGAGCCACGACGACCAGGCCGACGACTCCCCCGACGAACAAGGCGACGACGACTCCGAAGATGATGCGACGGGTGCGAACGGTCTGGTCCCACCACCACTGTGGAAGCGGAGCCCGCTTCGTACCAGAAACCCCAGCCGTGCGCGCATGCGTTGGCGCGGGGACACCCCCGTCTTGTTCGTCATCGCTCGCCGCCATCTCACCGTCCTGCACACCTCGAGTCTTGCGAGAAGCGACGAAGCAAGCCAATCGACTCGCTGTCACCGCGTCGCGTCGGGGCGTCGCTGCGGGCTATGCGGGAGGTGTCGGCCGGGCGCCAGTTGCGGGATAGCCGGCTAGGCCCTCGGTCGTCGCGCGCGCAGCTGCCGTCTCGGCCTCCGCTTGCGCCTCTTCGAGCAGCCGCTTCCTCGCCAGGCGGTCGAGTCGGTAGGTGAGCCAGTCGAGCAGTGAGCGAACAACAATGGCCGCAATGCCGTAGATGACCATCGCAAAGATGATCGAGGTGTCGAGAACCGAGTTCCCGTCGAGCTCGACCGACTCGAAGATCCCGCGGAAGGGGGCCATGACCCGTTCGAGGCTCCGATACGCCCAATCGACATACGAGGACCCGGTGTTGGCCCCGAAGAGCTTCAGCAGAAAGCCCTGGACCAGGATGATCTCGGTGATGACGAGATAGGCGTACGCCAGGTACGCAACGGCCCGGGCCATCCACACGGTCACCTGTTTGGGATCGGAGCTGTCCATGATTGCCTTTCGATCGAGCCGACAGTCACGATCGTAGGCGTCGGCCGTCGCTGGGCCACCGCAGGACAGCTTGTTCACGGAGCCCGGCGGCCGATGAGTCTGAATCGCATCCGAATCGCCCGAGTCATGTCGGGCAGTTCCCGGTGGCAAAGAAGCGGAGGCACTCCGTCTCGGTGAAGTCGCGCTGGACGCGAGATCGGGCGAGACCGACCAGGTCGTCCGGATCGGTGAGGTAACGCCTGAGCACCCCCTTCGCGTCCGCGTAGAAGAGCGTCTTTCCGTCCGGAAGCGCGAAGAGCTGCACGAACTCCCCGAGGTTCGTCGAGACGTCCACGAGCAGATCCCCGGTGGCTGCGTCCCACTGGCGGACCTGGGTGCCGGCTCCGGTCGTGACGATCGAATCGCCGACGGGAATGGCGCGCTGGGTGGGGCCGGGGTGCATCTCCGGGAAGACCCTCACTGCTTCGTCCGCGTCCGCTCCGGCCAGGATCGCGTCGACGTCGAACACGATGCCCTGCCGGCTCTGCGACGACACGGCAAGCACCGAGCCGTCAGGTGAGAACTCGGGAACGAAGGTGATCACGTCCTCCGGTATCGACCACTCGGCCAGGACCTCGAGGGTCGAGGCCCGCCTGAAGACCACATGGTCCCAGGTCGTATAGGCGACGACGTCTGCCGCGACCGAGCCAGGTGGCCCGAGCGCCGCGAAGAAGACGCGATCTGTGTCGGCGCTCGCAATGGACTCGCCAGTGGTGAGCTCCACAAACCCGGGGGACGGCGACCGATCGGGACAGAAGCTGTCGACGTCGACCAGGATCCACTGGTTGGTGCGGTCGATGGCACGGGGGGTCTCGCACGGCTCCAACGTCGCCACCTGCCTGACCGTTTCGACATCGATAACCGTCGGTATCTGCTCGTCTCGTGAGAGGCCGGCCACGAGTCCACCGTCCGGCGAATAGACGGGCCATCGGAAGTCGACGAACGAGAACTCGGCGACCACCTCACTCGTGCCGTTCGTGATGTCCAGCATCTCGATGTGACCCTCGTCAGTACCGGTCTGGACGGACGCAAGCATCTCTGATTTGCTGCGCGTCTGCCCTCCCCGTGCGAAGCCACCGATGCTGAGGTTCCCGAGGCTCCGAGGACCTGCGGGGGTCAGGTTCCAGACCCGCGTCCCGCCCTCGCGCATCGGGACCAACAGCTGGCCCTCGGGGGTGTACGCCTGCCGCAGTACCCCGGTTCCGTGCCCCCGCAGCTCGATGACGTCGCCGTGTTCCAGGGAGACCACGCGGACGACGTCGGCGTTCCCGGCAATCGACAGTGATGCGCCGTCGGGCGTGAACCGGATGCTCTCGGGGCTGGGGAAGTCGATCGAGCCGAATGGCTCGCCGGAGTCGAGGTCGAGGACCTCGACGACCCCGGCTGCGGCGTCGATGAACGCCGCACGGTCACCGGCAGGCGAGACTCGGAGGGCCCGCACCTCGAACGGAACCTGATGACGGACGAGTGTCTCGCCGGTATCGACGTCGATGACGTCGAGCGTCCCTACGGAAGCGACGGCAATCGTGTTCGACCCGGGGACGAACACGGCGGTGGAACTGACGTCGGTGTCCGGGATGGTCTGCTCGACGTCGGGGTTGCCGACGCGCCAAACTCGGACACCGGTCCAACCGAGATTGAGTACCCTCCTACCGTCTGTGCTCCAGGACGGGCTCGAAGCTTCCACACCACCATTGAGCGCTTCGACGGTCTCGAGGCTCGCAGGGTCGAGCAGCAGCATCGCCGGAAGATCATCGGCCCGGATCTCGTCGGTGCAGCAGAACGACATGGCGAGCAGCGAGCCATCCGGGCTGTAGGCAAGCCCGCCGACGGGGTCGTCGAAGGTCCGCTCGGCGATGAGGTCGCCGGTCTCGATGTCGTAGGTGGCCAGCCGATTCTTCTCCGGGAGATGGTCGAGTGCCACGGTACGGCCGTCGGGGCTGACGGCAATCTCGGTGGAACCGCCGGCGATGACCCGCTCGAGGCGCGACGCCTGAACCGCTTCGTGCAGCGCGGCGACGACGCCCGGCTGTGGCGTGTCGGAGATCTCGCTCGACACGTCGTGGGCGGCGAGCGCCAGGAGAATTGCCAGATCCGGGTCGCTCTCGACCAGGGCGAGCGAGGACTCGCTCACCAACTGTGAGGTGCGATTCTCGACTGCCCGTTGTTCGGCCTCGGCCGCATTGTCGTCGGCGATCCGACTCTGCCGCAGCGCCAGGAGCCCGGCGCCGATCGCCACGACGGCCACGACGCCGAGGCTGGTGACCAGGACTCGAAGTCGACGGACCCGACGCCACTCGCGCTCTTCTGCTGCGTCTCGCGCCCGGACGCTGGCGTCGAGGAACGCTTGCTCGGTCGGATTGAGCTCGCCCGGGTGACTTGACGCCCACTCCTCGGCTGCGGCCAGTCGGCCGCCGCGATACAGCTCGCCGGGATCTCGCCGGTTGGCCTCCCAGGCCGCCGCCGTCGTTGTCAGATGTCGAAGCGTCCGTAGTCCCTCACGATCGGCATCGACCCAGAGCCGCAGTCGGGGCCACTCGTGGATCAGCGCCTCGTGAGCGATCTCGACCGTCGTCTCCCGGGTGAGCGGATCACGATCCACGGTGAGCAGGCGCGCGTTCGTGTACGCGTCGATCAGGCTCGCCGGGATCGTTGCGAGCTCCGAGAGGCGTACCCGACGCCGCGTGTCGTCGCCGCGGTCGCCGGTGGCGACGAGGCGGCCGAAGAGCCGACGCACGTCTTCGCGACCGCCGTCGTCGTAACCGTCGAAGATCTCATCGGCCCGGCGCGCAATCACGCCGCCGAGGCCGCCGTGCCGGCTGTAGGCCGACATCGTGAGCGTGTCACCATCGCGGCCGTCGAAGAGGGTCGTCAGCTCGTACTGGACGAGCGGCAGCGACATCGAGGCGCCGGTCGCGTCGGCGACCAGGGCGGCCACCAGTGCGGGCTCGACGGTCACACCGACGCCCGCGGCCGGTGAGGTGATGGCGCGCTCGAGGTCGGCTGGGCCCAGCGGGGTCACGGCCACGGTGTTGGCCTGGACGAGCTCGCGGATGACGTCGTTGCTCAGCGGCCGATCGTAGAAGTCGGCGCGGATCGTTGCGATCACCCGGATCCTCGGCCGCTGATCGCGCACAGCCGTCGAGATCGCGCGAAGGAACTCGTCTCGGGCCGCATCGTCGGCCATGGTGAACAGCTCCTCGAACTGATCGAGGATCAGCACCAGTTCTGCGGACGGATCCGGAAGGCAGTGGTCGAGCGCCCGGATCAGGCCGTCGTCAGGGGCTCGGAGGGCAGCCCGGGTTGCGCCGGCCTCGGCCGCCGAGGCGATCTGCAACAGTGCCCGTGCCAGCTCGTCCATCGGCTGCGCGCCAGGCACCATCGCAACCACGTAGGCGCCGCGCTCATGGAGGTGTGGTGCCAGGCCGGCCCGGACGACCGACGACTTGCCAGATCCCGAAGGTCCGACAACGGCGACGAAGCGGGATCGAGTGATTGCTCCATGCAGCTGCTCGACCAGCTTCTCGCGACCGAAGAAGTCGCGGGTGTCGGCCTCGTCGAATGCGGCGAGACCCTTGTACGGGTTGCGCACCGCCCACCCGAGCGTGCTGCTCGGGCGACTGCCCGTGGCTTCCGTCGCGGCCCGGAAGGCCACGACCAGATCGCCCACGGTGGCGAACCGTCGAGCGGGATCCGGTGCCGTTGCCCGTTGGATCACCGCATCCAGCTCGCCCGGCAGATCCGGACGCAGCGTTGTGAGCTTCGGCATTGCACCGAGGCGCTTGCGTTCCGTCAGCTCGGGCAAGGGGGTCTCGACCCGAAACGGGGTCTGACCCGTCAGCAGTTCGAAGAGCACGGCACCGAAGGCGTAGATGTCCGATCTCGCCGTCGCCTGCCCCTGGCCGGCTTGCTCCGGACTCACATACATCGCGCTGCCGGTGAATTCGGTCTCGAATTCGGGCTCCGAGCCGGTGGCCAGGGCGATGCCGAAGTCGCCGAGGTAGGAGTTGCCCTGGTCGTCGAACAGGATGTTTGCCGGCTTCACGTCGCGATGTGTCACACCGGCCGCATGGGCGGTCGCCAGGGCGCTGCCGATCTCCTCGACGAGCCGGGCCACGCGCTCCACCGATTGCGGACCCTGGGTCTCGATGAGTTGTCGTGCATTTCCGCCGTTCAGATAGCGCATGACGAGATAGGCGCCGCCGGGTTCGCGCCAGTAGTCGAACAAGGGGACGATGTGCGGGTGTTCGAGGCGCGCGACGAGCCGCGCTTCGCCGTCGAAGCGACGGACGAACTCGGGGTCATCGGCGAGCTCGGGGCGAACCACCTTGACCGCCACCTCGCGCCCCAGCATGGGCTGCGCCGCCCGATAGATCCGGCCGAACGCTCCTTGCCCGATCGCGGCGCCGAGCTGGTAGCCGCGAAGCCGGCGACCGTCAGGCGCAAGCTGTTGCAGCGACGGGTCGCGCTCGACGATGCGCTGCTCCAACGAGCGCAGCTCATCGGACGGTTCGACGCCGATCTCGTGCTGGAGATACCGCCGATAGTCCTGGTAGGCGCGAACCGCGTCGACCTGTCGACCGGCGCGATACAGCGCCACCATGTGCTGTCCCCGCGACCGATCACGCAGGGGGTGGCGGTCGGTGAACCGCTGGAGGTCGCCGATCGCGTCGTCGTACAGGCCGCAACCGAGCATGGCCTCGAACCGTTCCTCTTCGGCGGCGAGCCGGAGCTCATCGAGGCGAACGGCCTCGCCTGCGCACCAGTCCTCGTCCCTGAACTCCACGAATGCGTCGTCGCGCCACAGTGACAACGCGTCTTCGATCGACGTCAGCGCGGCCATGGGATCTGCCGCCATCGCTCTGGCCCCCGAGAGCAGCGATTCGAACCGGGCGCTGTCGACAGCATCCGCCGGCCGCTCGAGACGCCAACCATTCTGATCGGTGAGCAACGGTGCTTCACCGTCGACCTCCAATGCTCGACGCGCCCGTGCGATGTATGTCCGGAGCGTGTTGCGGGCCCGGTCAGACGGGTCCCCCACCCACACGATGTCCAGCAGACGGTCGGCGCTCACGGGACGCCCGCCCGCGAGGATCAGCGCTCCGAGCAGGCGACGTTGCCGGGCACCTCCGATGTCGAGCCTGCGCCCCTCGGCCCACACCTCAATCGGCCCGAGGACTCGGTACTCGAGGCTCATCGACTCTCCCCCGATCGTTCGCGTGCAACTGATGCTGGCGATGCGGCGTTGCATCATCGTTGCAATTCGCGAACCCGCAGGTCAAGGGTGATTCCCAGACGCTCGGGCCCCGCGATCACTGCATGGCCGCCGCAATGGATGCAACGCCGCGTGAACGCCATCCACGAACCGTCCGGGCATGCGCAACGCTCGACTCGTCCTCGTCACCGCGGGGAATCTGCTCATCCCTCTCATGCTCTGGGGCGCCCTGACCGTTCTCCCGTCGGTCACAGCCCCAGTGAGCGGGCCGCTGACCCCCGCCGAGAAGGATCTGGTGGACTGGGCCGAGTCGCGCTTCGCCATCGTTGGCCTCGACCTCCCAGACGTCGAGGTCTCGTTCCACGACCACACCGACCCATGCCGCGGCCACGACGGCATCTATGTGGGTTCCCGTGACGGCGCACGGGTCGCGGTCTGTGTTCCCGACCGAGGGACCTACGCCTTCGACCTGGAGCGCCGGCGCACCCTCATCCACGAGCTCGCCCACGCCTGGGAACAGGCGAACCTAGGGGAGGCGGACCGCATCCGGCTGCTCGAGATCGTCGACGCGGACAGCTGGTACGCACCCGAGTCGGACTGGGACCAACGAGGTACCGAGCGGTTCGCCGAGACCATCGTCTGGGGCCTCTACGACCAGCGGCGCCGCCCGACCCTCATCGACGTCCCGTGCAAGGAGCTGCACGCCGACTTCATATCGATCACCGGCTCGACCGCGCCCGGACCGATCGAGCCGATCTGTGACCCAAAGGTCTGACCATCAAACGAAAATCGGAAAGAGGAAATGATGTTGACCAAACCCGGAATCGACCAATCTGCGCACACCCGTCGGATGCCGACACGCTTGTCCATCGCGGCCGTTTGGCTGTTGGCTGCCGTCGTCGTTCTGTCCGGATGTGGCGACGATAACCGCGCTGACACCGCCGATCCCGATCCGGCAGGAGTCATCGAGGACTACCGAATCGCGTACAACGGTGGTGACATCGACGCGGTGATGGCGTTGTTCTCCGAGGAGTCGGTGGTGGCCGGTCATCCATTTGCTCCGGAGTCGGCGGGCTTGGTGGCCATTCGGGACCTTCAGCTCGAAGACATGGGAGTTGCAGCCCCAGCCGATGCCTATGAGTTCTCCGACGTCGAGGTTGCGGGCGACACGGTGACCTGGAATCACGTCTGGACCGCCGACGACGGCACCGACTGGTGCGGCGAGGGAAACAGCGCCGTCACCGCCGACAGCCAGATCCTGACCTGGACCTTCGCCCCCGCTCGCCAACCATGCGCCTAGCCGTGACGAGCGGGCAGCTTGTCTCGTATCGAGCGCAGCAGGCGCGCCCGAAGCCGCGGCCCTGTCGCCTCGGACGTGGGCGGGTCGTTCGTCATGCCATCAACTCGTCTTTGTTGCGGTTCATGAAGGTTCCTCGTGCCGATCCAACTACGGGACCGGTCGGGAGCGCGTCGTCCACACTGGGCGATCCGCCACGCAACGGCGTCACGGCAACGTCATCGGCCTCGGCGCGAACCCGTTGATCCTCTCGCCGTTGCGCGCAAGGCTGGAGCTGGCAGCCGACGCGGCTCGGCGCACGTTTCGGCGGCCGAATGTTGCATCCTCC
>JAHEJN010000150.1 GCA_024638845.1 Acidimicrobiales bacterium
CGACCACCTGTATCGGCTGGAACAGGCCCGGCACCGCCGCCGATGCCGCCACCGCCTCGCCCAGACTGATCGGGACGGTCGGGGCATGGCGCACCGGCTCGTCATGGCGAAGAAGCTTCACATTCTTGGCCCGGATGCGCGACCAGGCCCGGCGCCGTGGCGTGCTGAGCTCGACGCGGCCGAGTCGTGCCCCAGATTCGATCTCCGAGGAGATCAGGGTGGGCGGCTCCCCCACCGAGCTGGCCGTGAACTGCCAGTTGTGACCCGTGTTGAGCGACGTCGCGTTGAGGATGAGCACGGGCACCTTGTGAGCTCGCTGCCAGTTGTGGCGACTCGGTTTGAACGGTTTGGTGTCGGAGTCGGGCCAGTCCTTGGGGGTAATCCCGATGTCGCGAAGATCTCGAACGCCACCCGGGAGGAAGTGCTTGTGCATGAGCCGGCCCATTCGCCGAGAGGGCGACGGCCAGAGGCCGGCGATGGCGAAGGGGTTGAGAAAGATCCGTGCCCGGATGTTCTTGCGGGTCACGACTTCGTACTGGTCGACCAGTCGCTGGACGATCTCGATGTAGTGCTCGGTGGAACGCTCCTTCAACCTGTCGTCGGTGTGAGTTTCGAGCAGTTCCTTGACCAGCAGGTAGTACTGCGCTCCGAGAATTGATCCACCGGAAACGCAGGAGATGGTCTGGATCTCGTGCAGCAGACCCTGCTCGGCCAGCTGGGCGAGGACGCCGATGTGGAACAGGCTGGCCCGGAACCCTCCGCCGGAGAGCGCCAATCCGAGCTTGCCGCGAAAGGCGCTGTGAATCATGTCCTCGTCGATGGGTTGACCGTCGGGGCGGCTGAGAAGCGCCACGACGACGCTCAGCGCTCCGAGTCGGGCCCCCTCGAGCACGGCGTCGCGGGCAGATTCGAGCGATGTCAGTTCCAACGCCCGAGCGATGTCGTCGTAGGAGCTGCCGTCACGGTGCTGGTCGAGGGCCGTCTCGAAGTCGCGCGGTGTGAGGGCGGCGAGCTCGGGGCCCGGCCCTTGTCCGCCGAAACCGATTCCTCGCATACGAGCCAGCTCGATGAGACGCCTCGCTTGATCCTGGAGGTCTCGTTCGTTCTCGGTCGGGCGGTAGGCCGCACCCGCCTCGAGCGATCGTCGGGCGGCTGGGTAGTCGCGAAGCCCGACGTGGGCCTGCGCGACGTGGAAGTAGTACGCCCACAACTCCTCGTTCTGGTGCCTGACCACGGGATCCTCGAGCCGATCGACGAGAGCCCTTCGCAGCTCGTTGGCCTCGCGTCGGAGGGTCAGCGCGGTGCTGCCGAGCTCGGGTGGAGTCGTGTCGTGAACCGACCTCCCCGCGGCGTCGGTCACCGGAACCCTCCTCGACCAGGTCAACCGTTCGTCGTGCAGCGCGCGCTCCTCCTGGCGGGCCAGGGCGTCGAGCAGGAAGGCTGCTTCCAGGCGGATCTTCGCGGCATCATTGACGTCGTCGCCCTCCCACGCGATCCGATCGGCCCGCTCGTAGACGTACAAGGCTCTCCGGAGCTCCCGCCACTGCGCCGACAGCTCCCAACGCTTCTGGAGGATCTCGCCGCTGACGTGCAGAACCCGAAGGTCATTGGTTGTCCGGAGATCGAACCACGTGCGGAGGACCTCGAGCGCTTCGTCGGCGCCCCGCTCGGGGTTGACCTCGGGGTCCTTGGTCCAGCACTCCGCCAGCAGGATCGCTGCGTCACGAACATCATCGGACACCCCGGCGTGCGGTCCGTCGGGAAAGACCTCCGAGAAGGCACTCAGCAGAACAGCCCGAGCCCGCTCCCAGTCCTCGGCCACCCCTTCGGAGTTCTCATCGGCAGAGCGGTAGCTCTCGGCCAGCTGAACCGCCTGAGCCATTGGGCCGGTGACGCCCGAAGTCGTCGACACGGTCACGATCGTCTCGTGCCGCGGAGCAAGGTGACCGTTCGTGCCACCCGGCCGACGATCACGGCGTCGGCGTCGAGCCGGCGCAGTGCTCGGATGAGGAATCCCCACTCGGTCGCTCCGAACCAGACGATGAGGCGCCCCCGTTCGCGCCGGAGACCAGTCGCCAGGAACGGGTTGACCACCAGCGCGGCGGCCAGGACCGACGCGCCCGACCAGCGGCCGAGGCTCTTCGCCTTCAGGAAGTTCTGTCGCAGGCTGATGATCGGATACAGCGGGAACTCCGGGGCGTGCTCCTCGAATCGTTCGAGGAACGGAATCGAGAACGAGCTCACGTCGATCAGCTCGGGTCGAGCTGCTGCGGTGAGGGCGGAGGCGAGAATGGCAGCCTCGTGTTCGGGGTCGCCGTTGCTCTTGAAGTCGATGAGCAATCGGATTCCCGCGTCCTCGACGACGGACAGCACGTCGGTCAGGTGAGCGAGCGTCTCGTCGGCCAGGTCCGGCTCGGCATCATGGCGGGCGACGAGAACCTCGCCCGTCGCCAGTTGGATGTCGATCTCGACCCCGTCGGCGCCGGCTTCGATCGCACGGCGGATGGCCTCGACCGTGTTCGGTGGACCGTCGTGGCCTCCCCGGTGAGCGAAGATCGCCGGGCGGCTGACGGCGCCCGCACCCGACGGCGACCTCTCATCGGTCACGGCGCACCAGGCGCATGGGCTCCGGTCATGGCGACGGCGACGACATCAGGGTTCTGGTCGAGAGCGTCGCCCATGGACGAGTAGCCCAGGTGGATGAGATGGCTCAGCTCTTCGGCGGTCAACAGCTGGTCGGCGGTCGAGTAGTTGGGGAATCGTCGATCGCCCGAGGCGTAGCGCTGGATGTGGAGCGGGGTCGACCTCATGATCGCGGCTTTCACGTACAGGATCGTCGCCGTCGTTCCATCGGCATGGGTGACCGTTCCGGTGCCGAAGTTCGTCTCGGCCACGCCGTCGGCATCGACGGCCAGTTTCTGCCAGCTTTCGTCGGTCATGACGACATCGGCGTCACACTCGAGGTTGGCGAGCTTGATCGCCTCCTTGAGCGCCGTGTACGAGCCTGGAGTATCGCCGGACGCGTCGATGCAGATGATCAGGGCGCAACGTCGGCGGATGAGCTCGACCAGGCCGAGGTTCTCCCAGTGACCTCCGTCGGTTGCATAGACGTTGGGGTCGGTCGGGTCGAAGGTCTTGAGGATCTCCTTGAACATGTTGACCAGACGGGGCGTCGTCGATCTGGTGTAGTGCTGATTCGGGTTGGGCACCCAGACACCGAGCCTCGCGTTGAAGGCGGCCAACAGCGCGTCGCTTCCCTTCATGGTCTTGCGGCCCAGCGACGGTGCAATGGCAGCGCCCGAGATGGCGGCCGCGCCCATCGCCGTCTGCAAGTGGTGACCGTGGCGGTTTCTCGGTAGTCGGCGCTGGAACTGGGCGTGAGACATGCGTTCGGGGTTCATGGTGGCCGAGCTCTGGTCGCCGGCCCATCGGAACACGGTGATGGCGTCGGGCTCGAAGGTCATCGACAAGACGGGGATACCGGTCTGGTGGTTCTCCCGACGGGCGGCGGCACAGCAGATGACCGGGTGCGGTCCGCTCGCGTCCCGGTAGGCGGCGAGCGACGGCTCGTTCCTGTGGGGCACGAACCCACCGCCTTCTCGTTGCTCGGCCGCGAAGGTGCCGGCCAGACGACCTCGATAGAAGCCGTGCAAGGACCAGCGATCGGGGTTGAGGAAGACGAAGGCGACCACCTGGGCCAGAACGCAGGCGGCCCAGAACCACACGCTGCTGAACCATTCGTCGGTGTCGGCCGCATGGGCCATGACGAACAGCCCGAAGAGGGTCAGTCCTGCCGCCAACAGGAGTCCTCCGAGATAGAGGGCCACGGCCCTGAGGCGAGCTTTGGCCAGCTGCCAGACCGCGGTGAGGATCACCCCGTACACACCAGCTATCGCCAGTCGCCGCCCTCCTCCCTCGGGGAGGGCCTCGATCACCCAGTCGACGGCATAGGGCAGCACGATCAACACGATCGACAATGCGACGGCCATGGCGGCGGCCCCGGCGATGGCGGCATCGACCCGGCGCCGGGTCTTCGTGCATTCGAGGAACAGACGCCACCCGCACAACAAGCCGGCAATCGTCGCGGCGACCACCGGTGGGAACCACTGATGGATCTCGATGTGGGTGTTCAAGCCGACAGCCATCACATCGGCGCTGCGACCGTCGCCGGTGATGGCCCAGCTCACGACGATTCGCCCGAGTGGCCAGGCAACCACGAAGACGCCGAGCAACACCAGCAGGAAGTGGAAGGTCATGAACGTCAGCACGATCAGACCCGAACGCAGGAGCCCACCCGGGCCGTTCGACAGGTACCTCCGCCGCTCACGTATGTGCTGAACGAGATCGGTGGCCGGCTCGTTCGGGTCGGGGTAGGCCCGGATCCGGTCATTGAGCTCCGGATCGAGCGGATCTCCGATGATGGCGTCGTCGGGCAGCTCGCCGGTGCCAGCGGCAATCCGCCACCCCGCGGCGGCATAGCCGCCCCCGCTCACGCTGGCCAGGTACTTGGCCCGACCGAGAATGCCCAGCTTCCCCGGTGTCGACGCCGTGTTGGTCGGTTCTTCCTCGAGCTTGGCCAGCGCACCGAGCGCGAACCCGGCCGCTCGGATCCCTCCGCCGGAACAGCAGATGCCGGTGCCATCGGGCAGGTCGGCCGCCGCCATCGCCGGTACGTCGTCGGGCAGATCGGGGTCCGGCGGCGGAAGTACTCGCCTGACCGCGGCCGTTGCCGCAGAAACCAACATGGCGACGACGAGCAGAATCAGTATCCCGGCCAG
>JAHEJN010000151.1 GCA_024638845.1 Acidimicrobiales bacterium
GATATGAGCGAGAGCACCTCAGCGTCAGAGAGCTCACCGATCGCGGCTCGAATCTCGGCCCAGTCGAGGTCGTCGAAGACGGTGAACAGCACCCAGCCCGACACCGAAAGCACACCAACGACAATGGCGATGCGAAGAACGACGCGACGGACGGTCGTGCCCCGCGAGACGGGTGATTCCTCGTCGAGGACCTCGGCTGCCGTGCCGGTGGATGTTGGCTCCACGCCTTCAACGGCCATGAGTTCCGTAATGTTACCAAGCCGTCGCTTTCGTCGTCGATGTAGCGATCCCGTCGTGTCGCGGACGCGCGCATGTAGTCTGATTTCGGCCACGCAGGGATCACGGCGCTTGTTCGTGGATCGGACAGGGGAGACAGGTCAGTCTTGGACAGCGAACTCGTCGTGCTCTACTTCGAATCGATGGAAGCTGCCGAGCGTGGCTTGCAGACGCTTCGAGGTCTCGATGCTCAGGGGTTCTTGGCGATCGACGAATGCGCGATTCTCGGTCGCGACTCTCGAGGATGGGTCACGGCGAAGAACGCCGATCAAGGTGAGCTGTCAAGCACCGTCGGGTTCGGCGGCGTGCTCGGGCTCGTCGTGGGAGGCGTCGTCGGCCTCCCCGTCCTCGGGGTGCTCGCGGGCGCGGGCATCGCCGCCAAACGCAAGGTTGACGCCGACCGCTTGGGGGAGCTGATCTCCTCGGTCGGCAACGAAATGGCACGGGGTTCCGGGGTGCTGGCGCTGACCTTGGAATCGCTCAGCGACGCAGCGACGGTGACCGACCGACTCGGGGTCGATCGCGACGGACTGGTTCGTGCAGAGATTCCTGCGTCGCTGAGGGACGAGATCGAGCGCGTCCTCGGGAACTGACAACCGGACGCCAACGGATCGCTCGTCCGGGGTCCGAGCGATCCGGAGATCACACCGCGTCGACGCCACCGTGCTCATGACCGCACGCCTCATTGACTACCGAGGCCGATAACACCCCCAACCCGATACCTGTCCGCTGAGCCCCTAAGCTGCCGGAGACCCTCATGAACCGCCCGACCAGTTACACCGAGTGTCCGCCAGACCCCACGGCAGCGGTTCGGCGTCGGCGGCCGTTTCGGCGACAGATCCACGCGGAGATCGGCGAGACGCTGGCCGCAGTGGGTGGGGGTTGCGGTCGGTTGAGGTGCATGCACAGATGAAGTTCCCCATCCGCCATCCCAGGTCGCTCGTCCGTCGCAAGACGGTCAAGGACGATGCCATGGCCGGCTTGGTGCTCGGCGTCGAGAGCGTGCCCGACGGGTTGGCGAGCGGTTTGCTGGCCGGTGTGAACCCGGTTGCGGGTCTCTACAGCTACATGTTCGGCGTGGCGGGTGCCGCGCTCTTCACCAGCACGGCGTTCATGGCGGTGCAGGGCACGGGCGCGATGGCGATCATCGTCGCCGACGTCGACCTCGCGTCGCGGGAGGATCCGACCCGGGCGCTGTTCACCCTGTCGATCCTGACCGGTGTCGTGATGGTCATCGCCGGGCTGCTCCGGCTCGGCACTCTGTTGCGGTTCGTGTCGAACTCTGTGATGACCGGATTCATCACCGCGGTGGGGATCAACATCGTGCTCGGCCAGTTCGACGACTTCACCGGATACGACGCCGACGGAGGCGGCCGCGTCAGTCGTGCTTTCGACCTGCTGTTCAATTTCTGGAAGGTGGATCTCCCGACCGTGACGGTGGGAGCGATCACGATCGCGCTCATCGTGACGCTCCAACGCACGAAGCTGGGCGCGCTGGGACTCGTCGTCGCCGTTTTCGCCGGCTCGGGTGTCGCTGCGCTGTTCGGCCTGTTCGATCGCGACGTCGACCTGGTCCGCGACATCGTCGACGTGCCGCGCTCGCTTCCACTCATCACGTTGCCGGTCGTTCGCGACATCCCGGCATTGCTCATCCCGGCGATGTCGCTGGCGTTCGTCGGCCTGGTCCAGGGCGCCGGCGTGTCGGCCGGGTTCCCCAACGAGGACGGCTCCGAACAGGACGAGTCGCAGGACTTCGTCGGCCAGGGAGCGGGCAACATCGCTGCCGGCCTGTTCCAGGGCATGCCCGTCGGAGGCTCGATGTCGGCCAGTTCGCTCGTGGTGTCGGCGGGCGCCAAGACCCGAGCCGCCGCGTTCTTCGCGGCCGGCGTGATGGCGGTGATGATCCTCCTGCTCGGCGGCGTCATCGAACTGGTTGCGATGCCGTCGCTCGCCGGCCTGCTCATCGTCGTCGGCATCGGCACGATCCGCCCCTCCAGGATCATGTCGGTGGCCAAGACCGGGACCGTGCCGATGGTCGTCATGTCGATCACGCTCGTGTTGACGATGGTCATCCCGCTGCAGTTCGCCGTGTTGGTCGGGGTCGGGATCTCGGTGATCTTGTTCGTGCTCCGGCAATCGACGCAGCTCGTCACCCGCCAACTGGTGTTCCGTGACGACGGACGCGTGGAGGAGACCGATCCCCCCGATGAGGTGCCCCCCGACGAGGTGATCGTCCTGCAACCGTACGGGGCCCTGTTCTTCGCCACGGCTTCGACGCTGCTCGAACAGATACCAAGCGTGACGCCAGAGTCCAGGAACTCGGTGGTGATTCTGCGCGTCCGTGGGGCCGACGACGCCGGTGCCACGCTGATCGACGTCGTCAAGGACTACGCCAGCTCACTGCGCAACGTGGACAGCAAGCTCATGATCGTCACCGGTAACCGCAACGTCATCCGACAACTGCGCGTCACCGGCGCCACCGACGTCATGGGAACGGACAACGTCTATCGCAGCACACGCTTCCTCGGTGAGAGCTCTCGCCGCGCGTACGACGAAGCCCGAGCGTGGGTCGACGAGCACCGACAGACCACGTCCGCTGCCTCCCCACCAGAGCAGAACGACGAGGGCGGCACGACGACGCAGTCCGACGGCGCGGAAGCTGAGCGCGATGAACCATAAGGGCCGAGTCGGTGGGATCCTCAGCGGCGTCGCCGCCGGACTGGTCGCGCTGTCGACGCTGTCACCGGGAATCGCTGTCGCGGGACTCGCAGTGACCAGCAGCGACACCGCTGCGGTCCAGTCGGCTGCTCGAAGCGCGCCCGAACAGGACGACACCGAGCCCGACACAAGCGAACCAGAAACGAGCGAGCCCGACACGACCGAACCAGAGACGACCGAACCGATCGAGTCGACACCCGTGGACGCCACGGACGACCAGGAATCCAACGACGCCACCAAGACCGTGGCGATCGTCTCGATGTTGGCGCTCGTGCTGGTGGCGGCCTGGTGGATGGTTCGACGCCACGACGAGGACGACCCCCGACACCGACCGCCGCTCGACGAACCACTGCCAGGCCAGGATCTCGTGTGACGAGATCCACGCTCTGAACTAGAGCGGATCAATGCGGATGTTGTGGGCTTGGAGTCGCTGCATCCCCGGCACGCAATTCCGAGCGGGCGGCCTTCAACCGTCGAACGATTGATATGGCCATTGCGAGAACAAGCGACGACAGCATCGCGCCCAAGAGACCAGCCAGGGTCGCACCGATCACCGTTGCGATGAGGTTGGCGAGCGGGTGGATGTGGAGCCGGTCGCTCGTCAGCTTGTTGCCGAGCACTGTCTGGACGACGTTCTGGGCGATGAGGATGACCGCGAGCAGGATCAGGGCATCCTCGATTCCGCTCGCACCCAGGGTGACGAGGAAACCGAACGCTCCAGACAAGACGGCGCCGAGATAGGGGATGTAGCTCGTCACGAACGTCACCAGGGCGACGGTGAACGCAAGCGGGACGTCGAGGATCACCATCGTGGCCCCGATCAGTATCGACACCACGAGGCTCGACAGGGTGAGCGCGCCGAAGCCCTGCCGAACGATCGATGTCGAGTCGTCGACGATCTTGCGGCCGACGTCCGGGGGCATGTTGAGATGCCCGCCGAGCCATGTCCGGAGGGTGTTCCAATCGACGAGGATGTAGTACAGGAAGAACACGGCCAAGAACGTCCCGACGAGGAAGGCCATGGCGCTCGAGAAGATCGACCCGAGGTAGCTCGCGGCACCGGGCAGCAGAGCCGATCCCTGCGACGACCCGGCGTCGACGATGGACGTCCCACTCGGCAGGTCGATGTTGCGATCCTCGAGCCAACCACCGACCGCGTCGACCCCAGCGGCCACCCGCGCCGCCACCTCAGGTCCTTGGTCGCTGATGCCGATGACTGTGAGCCAGATCGCTCCACCGAGCACCACGACCAAGGAGACCATGAAGGCCGCTGCTCCGGCGGGTCGGGGAACGCGTCGCTGCTCGAGAAAATCGACGACCGGTACACCCAGTACGCCGATCACCATCGAAAGCACCAGCGGGATGACGAGGCCCGAGATCGCGGCAACCGCCGCGTAGACAACGCCGGCGGCCAGCACGACGCCGACAACACTCCAACCCGTGCGGCCCCAACTGTGGATCCACCGAGTACGGAACAGCTCAGGCTCCGCCGAGCCGCGATCGGATCTGTTCACACCGCGGTTTCTCCCGCCGGCACCGGTCCACGGGCAACGTTGCGTTCGCGAGCCGTATCAAGCGCGAGATGGTGCCGCCGGCAAGAACGAATTGACAACAAGGACACGACGCTAGTCCGCCTTGGCAATTCGTTCCTACCAGAACGGCGTGAAGCCAGAACAGTGTCGACCGAGCGACACCGCCGTGAGCGACTCACAGATCAGAACGTTCACGGTGGCGACCGTTGAGCCCGCTCGGGATCCAAACCTGAGCACTCGGAGTT
>JAHEJN010000062.1:0-8933 GCA_024638845.1 Acidimicrobiales bacterium
GTCAGCGGCATCGCCGTTGCGTACTGGTACTACTTCGTCAAGGTGAACGCCCAGAGTCCGGCGGCGACCGAGCTCAGCCGGGGACCCACCAGCACGAACCGACTGGCCAAGGCCGGCCACACCGTGTTGAAGAAGAAGTTCTACCTCGACTGGCTGTACACCGATGTCATCGTTGCAGCGGTCAAGGGGCCGATCGCCAGAGGTGCCTACTGGGTCAACCAGAACATCCTCGATCGCACCGTCGACGAGGTCGGCCGCACCACGGTCAGAGTCGGACAGACCGTGTACGACAAGATCGACCAGGGCCTGATCGACGGTGTCGTGAACGGGTCGGGTACGACCTCGCAGAGCGTGGGCGAAGGCCTGCGTCACGTCCAGAACGGCCGCGTCCAGCGCTACGCCGGTGTCCTCTTCGTTGCCGCCACACTCGTGGCCGGCGTCTTCACGTTCATCATCTAGGGAGATCCGAGAAACCTCATGGAATTCGACGACTGGGTACTGACCCTCGCCACATTCCTGCCTGTGGTGGGTGCGGCGATCGTCATGGCGATCCCGAGAGCAGAGGAACAACTCATCAAGCTGGTCGCCCTGGGCACGGCCCTCGTCGTGGCCGCGCTGGGTGTGTACCTGCTGTTCAACTTCGACTACGACGCCGCCGGCGAGCTGCAGTTCGTGGTCGACAAGCCGTGGATCGACGTGATCAACAGCCGCTACATCGTCGGCATCGACGGCATCTCGTTCCCGCTGATGTTGCTCACGATGTTGGTGACACCGGCCTCGATCTTCTACTCCTTCGGGCACTTCCCCGAACCCCACAATCCCAAGGCGTTCCTGGCCCTCATCCTCATCCTGCACACGGGCATGATCGGCACCTTCGTCGCTCAGGATCTGATCCTCTTCTTCGTGTTCTTCGAGGTCGTGCTGTTGCCGATGTTCTTCATGATCGGCGTGTGGGGCGGCGAGGACCGCAAGTACGCCTCCCTGAAGTTCTTCCTCTACACGATGTTCGGCTCGGCGCTGATGCTCGTGAGCTTCCTGGCGTTGTACTTCCTCGCCGACGGCACGCTGGCCGGCGTCGAGGCCAACACGTTCGACATGCGGGCCCTGCCCACGGCGGCCGGCGCCATCGCCATGAGCAGCCAGCTCTGGATCTTCGGTGGCATGTTCATCGGTTTCGGCGTGAAGGTGCCGATGTTCCCGTTCCACACGTGGCTGCCCGACGCCCACACCCAGGCACCCACAGTGGGTTCGGTGATCCTGGCCGCGGTGCTGCTGAAGCTCGGTACGTACGGGTTCGTGCGCATCGCCATCCCGATCCTGCCCGAGGCGGCCGTCGAGTGGGCGCCCTTCATCGGCCTGTTGGCGGTCATCGGCATCATCTACGGCGCGCTCGGCTGTCTGGCCCAGACCGACATGAAGCGACTCATCGCCTTCTCGTCGGTCGCGCACATGGGCTTCGTCATGCTCGGCATCGCCACCCTCACCGACTTCGGCATCAACGCCGCGGTGTTCGGCATGGTCGCCCATGGCCTCATCACCGGCATGTTGTTCTTCCTCGCCGGCTCGGTGAAGGAGCGCTTCCACACCCTCGACATGTCCCGCCTGGGCGGCCTGCTCCTCCAGGCCCCGCGGATGGGCTGGATCCTCGCCTTCTGCGCCATGGCCTCGCTCGGGCTGCCCGGCCTCGCCGGTTTCTGGGGAGAGTTCCCCGCCATCCTGGCCTCCTACAACCCGGCCGGCCCGCTGAACGAAGCCGTGTTCCGGACCTACATGGTGGTGGCTGCCCTGGGCACGGTGCTGGCGGCGGGCTATCTGCTCTGGATGCTCCAGAAGGCGGCCTTCGGCCGGGTGAAGGACGAGTTCGTCGACGACCCGCACATCAACGACACCACCCTCATCGAGTACGTCGCCTGGGCCCCGTTGCTGGCTCTCATCCTCGTGCTCGGTGTGTATCCGAACCTGTTGTTCGATCTCACCGATCCCGCGGTGGTCAACAGCCTCAGCAGCTGCCTCGGCGAGGCAGCCGAAGCCGCCGAGGCGTGCTTCGACGCGGGGGCCGGCATCTCCCAGGCTGCAGGCAACTGACCCATGTCGTTCACCGCCGTGCTCGCCCAGTTGCCGCAGGCCGACTTCGTCCGGCCCGCCATCGACTGGCATGCGGTCGCGCCCGAGCTCGTCCTGCTGGCCGCAGGAGCGCTGCTGACCCTCATCGACCTCATCGGCCTGGAACGGTCCCGTCGCTACAGCGCGTCGCTCACCGGGCTCGCGTTCCTCCTGCCGCTCATCCCCATCGCCACCCTCGCCATCGACGGCATCGGCGAAGAGCCCCGCAGCATGTTCGGCGGTGCCTACGTCGTCGACGCCTATTCGCTGGTGCTCAAGGCGATGTTCCTCGTGATCGGGTACGTGGTCGTGCTGCTGAGTACCCAGTACATCGAGGAAGGCGACTACTGGGAGAGCGAGTACTACCAGATGCTCGCCGCCTCGGTCCTCGGCATGGTGGTCATGGCCAGCGCCCGCGACCTCATCACCATCTTCGTGGCCCTGGAGCTCCTGTCGATCCCCGCCTACCTTCTGGCCACGTGGCGCAAGCGCGACCTGCGCTCCAACGAAGCCGGCATCAAGTACTACCTCATGGGCGTGTTCGCATCGGCGGTGATGTTGTACGGCATGTCGCTCGTGTTCGGAGTGGTCGGCTCGACCAAGCTGGTCGACATCGGCGCCGAGCTCGGCGGCGCCATCGGCGAAGAGCCCGCGGTCACCCTGGGGCTCATCTTCGTGATCGTCGGCTTCGCGTTCAAGGTGTCGGCGTTCCCCTTCCACATGTGGGCCCCCGACACCTACGAGGGCGCACCGACGCCGGTCACCGCCTTCCTGGCCGTTGCGTCGAAAGCGGCCGGTTTCGTCGCCCTCATGAACCTCATCGTCGTGGGATTCCTCGATCGCGAGGAGGTGTACCAGCCGGTCGTGTTCATCCTCGCCTCGGCGTCGATGTTCGCCGGCAACTTCATGGCGCTGCGCCAGACCAACGTCATCCGACTCATGGCGTACTCGGGCGTCGCCCAGGCCGGCTTCATGCTGGCCCCGCTGGTCGTGGTCGGCGAGCCCGGTCTGGCCGACGACGCCGTCGGCGCCATCGTCACCTACATGGTCATCTACGCCGCCATGAACCTCGGCGCCTTCGGGGTCATCCTCACCGTCGCCCGCAAGACTCGCTCGGGTGAGCTCTCCAGCTTCGGTGGGCTGTTCAGCTACGCGCCGGCGCTGGCCGTGCTCATGACGCTCTTCCTCGCCTCCCTGGCCGGCATCCCGCCCCTTGGCGGCTGGTACGCCAAGTTCGGCATCTTCCGTTCGCTGATCGAGGCCGACACCGGTTGGGGTTATGCCCTGGCGGTCATCGCCGCGGTGAACACCGTGGTGGCGGCGGCGTACTACTTCAAGCTGGCATCGCGCATGTGGTTCGACGACGTGCCCGACGGCGACACCACCAGGATTCCGTTGCCGGCGCCCCTCGTGGCGGCGCTGGCCCTGTGCATCATCGGCACGCTGGTGTGGGGAGTGGTGCCCGAGACGGTCACCCACTTCACCGAGGTGTCCCTGATCGCCGCGGGCCCCTGACTCAGAGCACTTCGGCCAAGACGTCGATGGCCGTCGTGACATCGGCCTCGCTCACGTCGAGGTGGGTCACCAGGCGCCCGCCGCGAGGACCGAGCAGGGTGTCGACACCGCCGGCCCGCAACCGTTCGGCCAGGCTCTCGACGGGCGAGTCGAGGCCGACGAACACCATGTTGGTGCCGGTGTAGTCGGTGGTCACCCCGGGCAGGGCCGCCAACCCGTCGGCGAGCCGCGCGGCCCTCGCGTGATCGTCGGCCAGCCGGTCGATGTGATGATCGAAGGCGTGCAGGCATGCCGCCGCGAGGCTTCCGGCCTGACGCATGCCGCCGCCCACCATCTTGCGCCACTTGTGGGCCTCGGTGATCAGCTCGACGCTGCCCATCAGCACCGACCCCACCGGCGCACCCAACCCCTTCGACATGCACAGCGAAACCGAGTCGAACGGTTCGGTCAGGACCGCGACGTCGACGTCGAGGGCAACTGCGGCGTTCCAGATCCGGGCACCGTCGAGATGCAGGCTGAGCCCGTGCCGCACCGCGACGGCGGCTGCCTCGTGGTGGAACTCGGGCGTGAGTGCCTTGCCGTCGTGGGTGTTCTCGATGCACAGCAGCCGCGACCTTGCGAAGTGCTCGTTCTCGGGCTTCACCACCGCCTCGACATGGGCGAGATCGAGTCGGCCATCGGCGAGGATCCGGACGGGCTGGGGCTGGATCGAACCCAGTACGGCCCCACCGCCACCCTCGTACCTGTAGGTGTGGGCCACGTCGCCGACGATGTACTCGTCACCGCGTTGGCAGTGGGCGAGCAGGGCGACGAGGTTGCTCTGGGTTCCCGACGACGCGAACAGCGCGGCCTCGAACCCGAGACGCTCGGCCACCGTGCTCTGCAACCGGTTCACCGAGGGGTCCTCGCCGAACACGTCGTCGCCGACCTCGGCCGAGGCCATGGCGGCCCGCATGGCCTCGGTGGGACGGGTCACGGTGTCGGAACGGAGGTCGATCACCCGGTCACTCTGCCCGTCCCCACCTGCAGCCGCAACCGCTAGCGTCGGCGTTCGTGAACGCGGCGTCCGTCATCCGAGCCGAGATCGACCGCCATGGTTCGCTCTCGTTCTCGCGCTACCAGGAGCTGGCCTTGTACGGACCCGGTGGGTTCTACACGAGCGGGGGTGCGGGACGCGGTCGTGACTTCCTCACCAGCCCCGAGGTGGGGCCGCTGTTCGGTGCGGTCGTCGCGCGGTTCCTCGATGCGGTCTGGACCGAGGCCGGGCGCCCCGATCCCTTCGTCGTGGTCGAAGCGGGGGCCGGACCCGGCAATCTGGCCGCCTCGATCCTGGCCGCCGAGCCCGAGTGCCTGGTCTCGCTGCGGTACGTCCTGGTCGACCGGGTCGCGCAGCAACGCGACCGACAGGCCCGACGTCTCCCGCTCGTGCCCGCGGCCGAGGCGTTCGCGGCTTCAGCCGAGGATGCCGAGGGTGAGGTGCTGCCGCCGGCGGCGTCCGGTCCGTTGTTCGTTGCGCTCGAGGCACTACCGAGGCAGATCGCCACCGGCGTGATCATCGCCAACGAATTGCTCGACAACCTCCCGATCGACGTGGTCGAGCGCCGCGTCGACGGGTGGCACGAGGTCCGCGTCGGCCTGATCGGCGACGACCTCGTCGAGGTGCTGGTCCCCGCAACCGAGTCGCTCGCCCGCACCGCCGAGCGGATCGTGCCCGCGGCCGAACCGGGCGCTCGCATCCCCATCCAACACGCTGCGGTCGAGTGGCTGCGGGAGGCGTTCGACTCGGTCGGGTCGGGTCGGATCGTCGCGTTCGACTACATGCGCTCGACGACGGAGATGGCCACCGCCGGCCAGGCCGAGTGGCTGCGGACCTACCGGGTTCACGAGCGAGGCGGCGACCCTCTCGCCCGGCCTGGCGCCGCCGACATCACCTGCGATGTCGCCATCGACCAGCTGGCCTTCGCCCGGCAACCGGCTTCGGTCACGGCCCAGCGCGAGTGGCTGAGGATCCACGGCATCGAAGCCATGGTCGACGACGGTCGTGCGGTGTGGCGCGAGCGAGCTTCGCTCGGCGACCTCGAAGCAGTTCGTGCCCGCAGCCGAGTGGGCGAAGCCGAGGCCCTCACCGACGTCGCCGGCCTCGGTGGCTTCACCGTCGTCGAGTGGCGTCGCTGATGGCGGGTTGGACGCTGCCCCTCCGAGCCGATTCCGGGCGCGACTGCGGCCGCGAGTCCGGGCGGTGACTCGCGGCCGCAACCGCCGGGAATGCCGGCACTGCCGAATTTACACCCACGGGCAGAGGCCCTGCCGCATGGCCCGCCGATTGGGGCGCCAGACCCACGCCTGGCGGACGAAATCAGGCTGCTGAACAGCTACTAGCGGTTGGCCAGCGAGTCGCGGATCTCGGTGAGGAGCTCGACCTCGCTGGGGCCGGCGTCCTCTTCCTCTGGCGGCACGGCCTGGTTGTAGGCCTTCACGAGGAGGAACAGGACGAACGCAACGGAGACGAACGACACGATGGCGGTGATCACGAAGCCGACGCCGATCCGGGCATCGCCGAGGTCGAAGCCGATGGTGTTGAAGTTGGGCTCTCCGACGATGGCCGCAACGATCGGCATGAGGATGTGCTCGACGATGCTGTCGATGACCGGCACGAAAGCCAGAGCCAGTATCAGTCCGACCGCGGCCTGGAACACGCCACCCTTGCTGATGAAGTCCTTGAATTCCTGAACCATGTTGCTCGTTCTCTTTCCGGTCGTGGTCCCCTGATTGCCGCTCAAAGCTAGTTGCAGCGACCGCGAAGGTGCCGGATCGTGTCCGTGTCGGTCTTCGCCGACCTCGGCGTTGCCCTACTAGTCTCGCCAGCGACGGGTCACCGCGCGAAGGAGCACGAAGATGAGCGACGCCACCATCGAGGTGTACGAGAACGAAGCGCGTCGATTCCCGCCGCCCGAAGCGTTCGCCGCCGGGGCCCTGGTCAGTGATCGATCGCTCTACGAGGAAGCCGAGGCCGACTACGAGGCGTTCTGGGCCCGCCAGGCCCGCGAGCTGCTCACCTGGAACCAGGACTTCGACACCACCTTGGTCTGGGACCTGCCCTTCGCCCAGTGGTTCGTGGGCGGCAAGCTCAACGTGTCGGAGAACTGCCTCGACCGCCATGTGGCCGCCGGCCGCGCCGACAAGGTGGCCTACCACTGGGAGGGCGAGCCCGGCGACACCCGGACGATCACCTACGGCCAGCTCCTCTCTGATGTCGAGAAGTTCGCCAACGTGCTCAAGGGCTTCGGGCTCGCCGCCGGCGACCGCGTCGCCATCTACCTGCCGATGATTCCCGAGCTCCCCGTGGCCATGCTGGCCTGCACCCGCATAGGTGTGGCCCACTCCGTGATCTTCGGCGGGTTCTCACCCACCTCGATCGTGGATCGGTGCGACGATGCCGAGGCCAAGCTGATCATCACCGCCGACGCCGGCTGGCGACGAGGTGCTCCCTCGGGCCTGAAGTCGGCGGTCGACACGGCGCTGGCCGATGGCGCACCCACCGTCGAGCACGTGATCGTCGTCAATCGCTGTGACACCGATCCCACCATGGTCGACGGCCGCGACCACTGGTGGCACGACCTCATGGCCGGGGCCGATGACCACTGCCCCCCGGTTCCCCTCGACAGCGAGCAGCTCCTGTACCTGCTCTACACCTCGGGCACCACGGCCAAACCCAAGGGAATCATGCACACCACGGGCGGCTACCTCACCCAGGTCGCATTCACCCACAAGTACGTCTTCGATCTCCGGCCCGACACCGACGTGTACTGGTGTGCCGCCGACATCGGCTGGGTCACCGGTCACAGCTACATCGTCTACGGACCCCTGGCCAACGGCGCCACGTCGGTGATGTACGAGGGCACGCCCGACACGCCACGGGAGACCGAACGCCACGGTGACCGTTCGGCGTGGACCAAGGACCGCCTGTGGGACATCATCGAGCGCTACGGGGTCACCCAGCTGTACACCGCTCCCACCGCCATCCGCACCTTCATGAAGTGGGGCGTGCAGTGGCCCGACGGTCACGATCTCTCGTCGCTGCGCGTGCTCGGCACGGTGGGCGAGCCCATCAATCCCGAGGCATGGATGTGGTACCACGAGCACATCGGCGGCCGGAGCTGCCCCATCGTCGACACGTGGTGGCAGACCGAGACCGGTAGTCACATGATCAGTCCGCTGCCCGGGGTCACCACGACCATCCCGGGCACCGCCACCACACCCGTCCCGGGTGTGTTCGCCGAAGTCGTCGACCAACAAGGCAACACGGTCGACGTCGGCGGCGGCTACCTCACCATCACCCGACCGTGGCCGGCGATGCTGCGCGGCATCTGGGGTGATCCCCAGCGCTACTTCGAGACCTACTGGTCCGAGTACCCCGGCCGCTACTTCGCCGGCGACGGCGCACGGGTCGACGAAGAGGGCAACATCTGGATTCTCGGCCGCACCGACGACGTCATGAACGTGTCCGGTCACCGCATCTCCACCAGCGAGATCGAGTCGGCGCTCGTCGACCATGCGGCCGTGGCCGAAGCCGCCGTGGTGGGCGCCAACGACGAGGTCACCGGCCAGGCCATCATCGGGTACGTGATCCTCATCGGTGGCTTCGACGACTCGCCCGAGCTGCGCGAGGAGATCCGCCAACACGTCGCCACCAAGCTCGGGCCGATCGCCCGGCCCAAAGCGGTGAACGTGACCCCCGATCTGCCCAAGACGCGCTCGGGCAAGATCATGCGTCGGCTGCTGCGTCAGATCGCGCAGGGCGAGGAGATCGGCGACACGACCACTCTGGCCGACCCGTCGGTGGTCGATGCCCTGCGCGCCAGCGCCGAGTGAGCTCGCCCGAGAACTGGATCTGGGCCGACGGTTCTGTCGTCGGCGGTCGTGCGGTCATCGTCGATGTCGACGGCGTGATCGCCGATGCCGGCCATCGCCAGTGGCACCTCGACGGTCCTCGTCGCGACTGGCGCGGCTTCTTCGAGGCGTGCGTCGACGACCCGCCCATCGACTCGGTGATCCGGCTGGTCGCGTTGTTCGACCCCGACGTCGTCGTCGTGCTCCTCACCGCCCGTCCGTACTACGTCACCGCCCAGACCGAGACCTGGCTCAGGGCCCACGGCATCCGCTGGGATCTGTTGGTGCTCCGGGCCCGAGCCGACGAGCGGACGAGCTCGGTCCCGTTCAAGCGCCGCGTCGTCGGCGAGCTCCGACAGGCCGGGTTCGACCTCGAACTGGCCATCGACGACGACATCGACAACATCGGGATGTACCACGAGGAA
>JAHEJN010000062.1:9033-17681 GCA_024638845.1 Acidimicrobiales bacterium
ATCGCCCGAGCAAGCAACAGGTCCGAGCGGGCGGTCGTGAGCGTCGTTGCCCCGAAGACAGCCGCCGCGCCGACATCCTGCGTGAGGAGCTCGTGCACGAGCGCGGTCTGGCGTGGATCGACGTGGTACGTGTTCCAGCAGCCGTACTGGGCGATCACGGTCGGCCGACCGGCATTGTCGAGCGCCGCGGCGTCCTGGGTGGTGAAGAGCTGACTCGACGACCAGCTGCTCGGTCCGGAGTGCCCGATGTAGGAGGTCCAAGCCACGCCGCCGTCGATGGCGTCGACGACGACTGATCCGGCCGCGTCGGTGCCGTCGGTGCCGATGTAGGCCCGTTCGATCGCCCAGTCGTCGGTGAGGGGTTCGAGGGCGTCGTCGGCCGCCGGACCGAAGTCACGTGTGCTCGTGGCATCGGCCGCGACGATCATCGTGTCGCCGTAGTCGCGAGCGGAGGTGGCGTAGGTGAGGGTCTTGGCTATCAGCGTCTCGAGCTCGGCATTGGTTCGGACGGGGAACCGTCCGAGTGCGAGGTCGGGTACGCCGTCGTCGTCGGTGTCGGCGTAGGCCGGGTCGATGGGGGCGTGATGGATTCCGCCGCCCGTGCTGCCGTACAGGCTCGGAACGAAGCTGATGGAGCCGAGCCCCAGTACGTCGTGGTAGTCGATGGTGTCGCCCCCCACGAGCAACACGTAGCGCATGCCGGCGACCCGGTGGGCGTCGGCGATGTAGTCGTCGATCGCCTGGGCGTCGACGATGCCACCGCTGTACTGCGAGTAGATGTCGTTGACGTCGACCACCTTGACCGACAGGCCACGGCTGCGGTGGAACTTCGTCAGCAGCGCGAGTGACGCGATGAAGTCAGGGTGCGAGATCATGAGGTAGTCGACCGGAGCTTCGATGAGCTGAGGGGTCGAGCCGACAACACGTATTTCCGGCACCGACGGCGGTGACGGTTCACCCGGATCCGACCCCGTGTACGAGATCGAGAACCGGTTGAGGGCCTGGTAGTCGAAGCGCGCTCCGGTGTCGGCGACGGCGTTGACGGTGAGAACGTTCTCGCCGGCCACCGCAACGCCCGGCGGGAGGTCGATCTCGAGTTGGTGAACGTTGGCGCCGTCGAAGTACTCGTCGGCGACCGAGGTTCCGTTGAGGCTGATCTCCACGTGGTGGTCGGGATTCACGTTCCCATCGGAGGTCACGCCCCACACTTCGACCGACAAGGTCTCCGGTTCGGTGCCGGCGCGAAGCTCGGGGAGGTTGATGATGCGCTCGATGCCTCGGGCGGGCCCGAAGGAGATGAACGCCGCGTCGTACCATGGATCGTCCGATGGCGTGGTCAGCGAGTAGTTCTGGTCGACGTTCACCTCGACCGTGGTGCGCGGATCCTGGTCAGGCGTCGCCAGCTCGCGGGGCGCCCGGCCGGCGAGCACCTTGTCGAGTTGCAGTCGGTAGACGTTCGTGTCGGTGTACAGCGTCGAGATGGCCTCGCCGTCGAACTCGATCGTCGCTCCCGGGCCGAAGCGGTTCTTCGGGCCCTGGACTCGAACCGGGATCGGTTGGTCGTCGACGGTGATCGACAGCACCTCGGTTCGAATGCCACGCAGATCGATGCCCTTGGCCTTGAGATCCTCGTAGGTCACGAGGTATCTGGAGGTCTCCTCGACGAGGAAGTCAGCCACGGCCCCCGTTGTCTTGCGGTAGTGCTTTCTGGCCGACTTGCGGGACTTCACGGCGTCGGTTCGGCCCTGCTCGGCGTAGCGTTCGTCGCCGATGGAGGCCCAGTCGGGCTCCTCGCTCGGGCCGGTCGCGGGCGCCCAGGTGGTGCCGACCTCGAACGGCCCGTGCAGGAGCGTGTGGCCCTCGATGTCGATGTCTTCGAGCCACAGCGTCGACACCGATGCTTTGGTGGAGAAGGTGTAGTCCTGCGACTCGAGCGAGTCCGGCACCCCGTTGGTGATGATCCGGTTGTTGAGGACGACCCGGTGGCCATCGATCTCGCCGAGTACGTTGAAGCCGACGTTGCCGACCTCGGTAGCGGTCGTCCATTCGACCTCCAGAGAGCTACGGGTCTTCTCCGAGCTGAACTGCGTGAGGGTGACGGGCAAGAACTCGAGGTCGAGTGCGTAGTCCTCGACCTCGCCGCCGACGGCGCTGCCCTGATAGGCGATCGACTCGAACTGCGGCGCGTCGGCGAAGAGTCGGAACCGGGCGTAGTGCAATGCGCCGGTCCGAACGACGGTGGCGAGGTCGAAGTCGATGGTGGTGACTCCGGCGGTGACGGCCTGCGAGATGATCAGCTCGCCGGCATCGGTGAAGTCACCGTCGCCGTTCAGGTCGAGGTAGCCGACGAGGTACCCGCTGCCGCTCGAGGTCACGTCGACCGAGCCGCCGTCGCCGGCACCGACGGTGCCGACCGTCCAGGTCGATGCGTCGAAGACGACGCCGTCCTCATCGGCGGCCGCGGTGAGGTCGTCGGCGTCGGCGTCGATACTCGGCTGTCCGTCGGTCTCGCTGTCGATGCTGGTGCCGAGGTACAGGCTGGTGATCTCGTGGTAGGCGCCGGCGAGGAGCTGAGTCGGATAGGTGAGGGGAAGGTCGCCGAAGTCGAGATTCGGCGGGTCGAAGGAGAAGTCGATTCCGGTGGCGGTTCCGACCAGGGTGACGTGCTGCACCACCGACGACGTGTACTCGACGACCGAGGTCGCCGGCGTGTCACCGGTGGTGGTGAGGAGAACGGCCGAGTCCAACGGTGCCACGTTGGTCGCGATGGCAACGGAGAAGTCACCGTCGGGAAGGCCAGGGAACGAATAGTCGCCGTTGGCGTCGGTCGTGGTGACGCCGACCAACAGGTCGCCGACGCCGTTGGCATCGGTGTCCTGGTAGATGTACACGTCGACACCCTGGGCGCCGTCGGTCGAAACGCTGCAATCGCCGGTCGGGAGGGCGCTGGTGTCATAACAGACGGTGCCCGACAGCGACGAGCTGCCTGCGAGGTCGAAAGCCATGTCGACGGCGAGATCGCAACCGGTGCACGCGGTGCCGTCGATGCTGGTGATCACTCCGCCGGAAACCACGACGGCGCTGGTGACCGTGCCGCCCGATTCGGTACCGACGCTGTCGGCACCGGTGATGAACGTCATTCCTGCCGGCACGGTGACCGATACGGTCCAGGCGCCATCGGCCAACCCGGAGAACGAATAGAACCCATCGGGGTCGGTCGTGGTCACAAAGGTGTCGACCCCGTCGAATATCGTGACGGTGACATCGGCGAGGCCGGCCTCGCCGATGTCCTGCACGCCGTCGCCGTCGAAGTCGAACCAGAGGTAGTCACCGACGACACCCGTCGGCTGGTAGCCGAAGTCGGCGCCGAGGTAGTTCGTGCCGTAGTTGATGATGATGCCCGAGTCGGCGCTGTCGCAGGGGACGGCGGCCAGGGTGATGAAGGTCTCGTCGAGGCAGGTCTCGCCGTCGCGATCGGGGTCGGCGGTCTGGGCTGCACCGCCGAGCTCGGGGTCGGTGGTGTCGACTCGCGCCTGGTAGGTGCCCGGTGGGAGGCTGCTGAAGCTGTACGTTCCGTCGAGCGTGGTGGTGGTCGTGGCGACCAAGGTGTCGTAGTTGCCGTCGTTGGTGGTGTCCTCCCACAGCTCGACGGTGATGTCGGCCCACCCCGACTCGTTCCAGTCCTGGCTGCCGTTGCCGTTGGCGTCGGCGAAGACGGTGTCACCGATCGAGCCGAGGGTGGCGTAGCCCACATCGACGGTGTCGATCGAGACACCACCGGCGAGCGTGACGTCGACGGTGTCGGACGAGACCGGGACCGCGAGGTTGCCGACACCGTCATCGGGCAGATCGGTGTCGTTCGAGTCGACCACGACTCGGTAGTTGCCGTCGGGCAGACCGGTGAAGCTGTAGTTGCCGGACCCGTTGGTCACGGTGGTGGCGACCAGCACGTAGGTTCCGTCGCCGTTCAGATCGGCATAGAGCTCGACAGTTATGGCGGACAGACCGAGCTCGGTGGCACCCTGCACGGTGTCGCCGTTGGCGTCGAAGTAGACGGTGTCACCGATCGAGGCGCTGCCCTGAGGCGTGTAGCCGAAATCCTGCCCGAGGTCGGACGCGGTGCCGTCGACGGTGACGGTGCTCTGGCCGTCACATGTGACGCACTGGCCGACCTCATCGGGATCACCCGAAGCGCCGGCGGTCAACAACGGGCCCGACTCGTCGACAATGACGATGTAGTCGTCGGCCGGCAACAGGGTGAACGAGTAGGTGCCGTTGGCGGCCGTGGTCGTGGTGGCGACGAACACGTCGGCGATGCCGTCGGCATTGTCATCGCGGTAGAGATCGACGGTGACGCCGCCGACGCCCTCGTCGCTGGCGTCCTGGGTGCCGTTGCCGTTCCAGTCCCAGTAGATCGAGTCGCCGATCGTGCTCGCGTCGCTCTGGGTGAACGCGAAGTCCCACGATCCGTTGATCTCGCCGCCGGCGAGGGTGACAGAGGCCGAGTTGTCGAGCGTGGTGTCGGTCTCGAAGGTCTCGGTCCAGGTCTGGCCTGCGGGGCTGGTCACCGAGATCGTGTAGGGCACTCCGGCCGTGAGCCCGTCGATCACGTAGTTGCCGTCGGCGTCGGTGGTGGTGCTGTAGACCGTGGTTCCGTCGTCGGCGGTGACCGTCCATCCCACCAACGGACCCTCGCCGGTGTCCCGAGTGCCGTCGCCGTCGACGTCTTCCCACAGCGTGCCGAACACCGCCGGGTCGGTCGTGTAACCGAAGCTGATGCCGGTGATGTCCTCGCCGGCCGTGTTGATCGGGTCGAACAGAGCCGAGCTCTCCGTTGCGGTGGGGGTTCCCCAGATGCCATCACACGTACCGCAGGTGGCGCCGGCATTGTTCTGATCGCCAGCTGCGCCGGGTCCGGCGTCGGCCTCGGCCGTGGCGGTCGCGCCCGCCGGCAATGTCGTCTCGTCGACGTCGACGTAGTACAAACCGTTCACGAGGCCCTCGAACAGGTAGGTGCCATCGCTGCCGGTCGTGGTCGTGCTGTACACGGTCCAGCTCGTCCCGGTGCCACCGTCGCCGCACGCGTTGGTGCCGAGCACTCCGGGCGCCACAGGGACTCCGGTGGCGGTGACGACGCAGGCGTAGAGCTGCACCGTCACGCCGGGAATCGTGAAGTCGATCCCGGCCTCGACGCCGGTCGTGCCGACCCACCCGTTGGTGCCGGCCGACGATTCGCTCCAGATCGTGCCGGCGATGGTGCCTCGGGGCTGGACCGTGACGGTCTCGACGTCGGTCGCCGAGCTCGCGGGGCTGCCGTCGGCGAACGTCGCGGTCGTCGAGCTCGCCGTGTTGTCGGTCGTGTAGTCGGCGCTCGCAGAGGCGCTGCTGATCACCTCGAAGGTCACTTCGATCTGGGTGGTCTCGGAGGCGTTGAGCGGACCGACATCGGCCCAGGTGATGGTGCCGGTCGACTCGTCGACGCTCGTCGGTGTCACGCTCGCGGAGACGAAGTCGAGCACCGCCGGGTCGTAGGTGTCGGTGAGTGGTATCGGACTGAGGGTCGTCTCTGGGTTGAACACGGTGCCCGACAGGAATGTGCTCAGCCGGAAGCCGACTGCGTCGAGCTCGATCACGGTGCTGTCGGGACCCGCGATCTTCTGGGTGAAGATGTGGACGGACGGAGCGTTCGTGGCGAAGTCGGCCCAGTTCCACCCGCCGGCCAGCGTGATCGAGACCTCGCCCGGCGCGTTGAACAGCGGGTTCAGCTGCGTGCCGGTGAGGGTCGTCGTGGACAGGAGTGTGCCCGGAGGGTCGGTGTCGTAGACCTCGACGACGAGGGAGTCGTTGCCGAGCACGGTGCCGGTCAGCCCGGCGTGGAGGACCAGATCGACCGTGGTGATCGTTCCCAGCCCGACCGGCGACGTGAAGTCGGTGAGCCACAGCCCCTTCGATGTGCCGGTGCCGTAGTCGGCTACTGCTGAGGTTCCATCGGGTCCGTCGACGCCCAGGGCCAGCGAAGGGTTGGTGAAGTCCGAAGCCGTGGAACCCAAGGCCTGGGCCCACAGAGTGCAGTCGGGGGTACACGGATCGTTGTCGCTTCGGACCAGCCGGTTGGTCAGATCGATGGTGTAGCTGATCTGGTCGCCCTCCGCGACCGGGCCCGCACCGACGAGCGCCTTGTCGATCACGGGAACCGGCGCGAAACCGAAGTCGGCGGTGAGATCGCTCGCGCCGGCAAGAGTGAGCGCCAGGGTGGGTTCGGTGCTGGGTCCCCAGCCCGTGGGAATGTCGGCATCGTCGTCGTCGACGACGACCAGGTAGTCGCCGTCGGCCAGGTTGGGGAAGCTGAAGCTGCCGCCCCCCGAGGTCGCCGTCGTGGCTCGGAGCACGTCGCCGGAGTCGAGCGTCCCGTCACCGTCGACGTCGAGGTACAACGTGACGGTGATGAGATCGAGGCCGGCCTCGTCGCCGTCCTGGATGCCGTTGCCCGATGTGCCGGTGGTTCCGCCGTCGTCGGCGAAGACCGTGTCGCCGATCGTGTTCGTACCAGTGATGAAGGTGGTGGTGGTGTCCTCGAGGAACGGTTCAGCGCCGCCGAATGCGCCTCCGGCGCTGTTGGTGATGGAGGTTTGTCCGCCGGCCGGCGTGGCGGTGACCTGGAACCGGGTGGCGAACGTCTCGGTGGCGGGAACGTCGGCGTCGAGCCACCACTGGATCTGTGTGACGTCGGATGCGGTGGCCGGCTGGGTCTGGGTCCAGGTTCCGGTGCTGGCGTCGAAGTAGAGGATCTTCGTCGTGGTACCGGTCGGCTGGGTGATCGTGGCCGCACTACCCAGGACATAGGTGGACCCGGACGGAATCGTCTCGGTTATCACGGGGGGCAGACCGCTGGCGGTGAGCCCGAGCGAGGACGTGGTCGAGTCGTTGGTGAGCGACAGGTCGTAGGTGACGGTCGCGCCCGGCGCGACCTCGGTCGCGCTCGCGATCTTGTCGAACGTTGCACTGGGCGCCGACGACGTGAAGGTGCCGGGGCTCGTGCCGTAGTCGCCGTTGAACTTCTCGTTGTCGGCCCCCGAGGCGACTTCCTGATACGGGGTGGTCGTCGAGCTGCACCCGGCACCGACAGACGCGAACTCGTAGAAGACCAGGCCGACCGCGCCCGTGTTCGGGGGCAGGTTCTGGAAGTAGAGCTGATCCTCGAAGGCGATGATCTTCTCGCCGCCTCCCTTGAGCTTCACGATCACCACGCCGTAGGTGCGCACCAGGCGAAAGCAGCTGGCATCGAAGAGACCCGGGTCGCCCACGGGCTGCATCCAGGCGTTGTAGTCGGGCACGAGGTCGCCGTCGTTGTCGAACCCCTTGTTGACGTTGCCGAAGTCGTACCAGACGCCTTGGAGCGAGATGACCTCGCCGGCGGTGGAGTCGGGCGAGGGCGACGGCGACCAGCCGAGCTGCTCGACGAAGGCGTCGAGGTACTCGGGGGGAACCTTCGAGTCGGTGTTCGGCCAGATCTTGTTGGCCATGGCCGAGATCTCGTTGCGCATCGTCGCCACCGCGGTCTGGTCGGCGAGCAACACGCCGTCGACGGGATCGATGGCCGACGCCCACACGTCGTACTCGAGCCACAGGTCGTCGTCGGGCTTGATGCCTCCGGTAACGCTGTTGCCGAGGTCGTCGAGCCTCGGGTACGAGACGAGGAAGTACTGCGTTCTGCACTCGCCGGCCGCCAGGGTCCCCATGTACCGGGTGGCGTCGGCCGCGCCGCCCTCGTGGGTGAGCGAGAAGGTTCCGGTGAGTCCGGTGTGGACGCGCGAGGGATAGATGCCGGCGGTGCTGTCAGCCGGATCGGTGTCGTTGTTGGGGTCGAAGTCGCCGAAGTTGACGGTCACGTCGGTGAGAGCGTCGCCACCCGTGTTACAGACCTCGGCGGCGAGGTAGGCGGCTTCGGGGCCATAGCTCGAGGGTGATTCGACGTTGGAGTCGACGACGAAGTTGGGAGCGGCCAGGATCCGCACCGAGAGATCGCGGTCGGGGTTCACGGCGGCGGCCGTGGTGGCAGGCACGGCGACCAGGATGGACGCGAGCAGCGCGACGAGGATGACCGTGCTGCCTGCGCAGCGCCAGGTGGTTCGGTTCATATGGAACGACTAGTCGTCCGTTGGGGCCCGATATTGATGGATCCTGGCCGAAAACCCCGGATTTTCGGATCGGCGGCGGGTTTCACCGCACCGCAATTCTCCGCTCCCGTCGACGGTCGGTCAGTCGCGGAAGTTCCCGAATTGCAGGGGTATGCCGAAGTCGTCGTCCTTGAGCGCCGCGATCACCGACTGCAGGTCGTCGCGCTTCTTGGCGGTGACGCGTAGCTCGTCGCCCTGGGTCTGGGACTGGACGCCCTTCCTTCCGAGGCCCTTGATGAACTTGTTCAGCTCCCGGGCCTTGTCGGAGGAGATGCCGGCGGCAAGGGTGGCCACCAGCCGGGACCGCCCGCCCGCTGCCGGGGTGAGGGCGCCGAAGTCGACGCCCTTGAGCGACACCTTGCGCTTCACGAGCTTCTCCTCGAGCACCTGCTTGAGGGCTGTGACCCGATCGTCGGCCGACGACTCGAGGGTGATCGTCGACTCGCCGAGCTCGATCAGCGAGTCGGTGCC
>JAHEJN010000063.1 GCA_024638845.1 Acidimicrobiales bacterium
TTCCAGATGCGTTGCATCATGGTGGGCACGAGATACATCGCCTCGGCACGGTGCTCTTCGATGGCGCGCAGAGTGGCTTCGGGCTCGAATCGAGGGAGCAACACCACATGGCTGCCGGCCAACAGGCTGTAGAACGTCCAGACGAAGGGGCCGTTGTGATACAGCGGTCCGGGCATGATCATCGTGTTGTGGTTGCGGGCACCCAAGATGGTCGCCATGGCGGCCATGGGCTCGGTCCAGGCTGCAGGGTCTCCCGACACGATGAGCTTCGGCCGGCCGGTCGACCCACCCGACGTCGGTGCCTTCCACGCCGACGCGATCCGGTCATCGAGGCCGACGGCGCCGACCGGCGTTCGCGGGGGCCGAAAGGCACGGGGCAGGAACGGGCGATCGTCGACCTCGACACCGACCACGATTGCCGGATCGGCGAGCTCGATCACGGCCTCGAGCTCGTGGTGTGGCAGTCGTGACGACACGGGTTGCGGAATGGCACCCACCTGCCACACCGCCACGCAGGTGACCACGAACTCGATGGAGTTCGGCTCGGCCACGGTCACGAAGTCGTCGAGGCCGACTCCCAGGGCGTCGAGGTGGTGGGCGAGGGCGGTGGCCCGTTCCCGCAGCTCGTCGAAGCTCAGCGTGGTGTCGCCCAGCGTGAGGGCGGGGCGGTCGCCGTGAGCACCGGCGAGCTCGGCGAACCGAGCAGGAAACGATGGTTCCGTCACGTCGTCGACGTCAACGGACACGGGTCACGAGCCCAGGATCTGGCCCAGCGCGTCGAGCTGGGGCTGCGCGATGCGGAACCACGCCCACTTGCCCCGTTGTTCGCGGACGAGGATGCCGGCTCTGACCAGCTGGGTCAGGTGATGGCTGACGGTGGGCTGGGACCGGTCGAGGGCGGCGGGAAGGTCGCAGGCGCAGATCTCGCGGTCGGGCGCGGTGGCCACGAGCGAGACGATGCGAAGTCGGATGGGGTCGGCGAGCGCTTTCAGCACCACGGCCAGCTCTAGGGCCTGGGCCTCGTCGAGAGGGGCGTCGGTGAGCGGGGCACAGCAGCCGGCGATTGTGGGTGATTCGATCACGGTGAACATATTGACATCCTTCGAAGTGACTGTACACTACCTCTCATCACATCGATATTCATCGATTCGACACTGGTCTATCTGTCAGGGAGCTCCCATGCGCGTCCAACTCGCCCTCAACGTGGCCGACCTCGATGAGGCGGTCGACTTCTACTCGAAGATGTTCGGTGCCGAGCCCGCTCGCGAGCGGCCCGGATACGCCAACTTCGCCATTGCCGATCCACCCATGAAGCTCGTGCTCTTCGAACGCCCCGACCTCCCCGCCGGGTCGGTGAACCATCTCGGTGTCGAGACCGAGACGGCCGACGAGGTCGCCGACGCCGAAGCCCGGCTGTCCGGTGAGGGCCTGTCGACCACCGGTGTCGACGACACCGCGTGCTGCTATGCCACCAAGACCGAGACCTGGGTCGAGGGCCCCGAAGGTCACCGGTGGGAGTGGTACGTCCGCACCGGCGACAGTGAGCAGCTCGCCAACGTCGTCCTCGCCGGCGGCGCCGACACCTGCTGCGGCTGAGCACCGACGCGAGCCCGGGCCGCCCTAGTCTTGGCGGCCCGTGGACTTCGCCGCCGATCCATCGACCCTCCTGCTGTTGTTCGGTGCAGCAACCCTCGCCGGTTTCGTCGACGCCATCGCCGGGGGAGGAGGCCTCATCACCATCCCCGCCCTGCTCGTGGCCGGCGTCACTCCACTCGGCGCACTCGGTACCAACAAGGCCCAGTCGGTGTTCGGCTCGGCCACGGCCGCGACCACCCTGATTCGCAAGAAGGTCGTCTCGAAACGAGAAGTGGCGCCGCCCTTCCTCCGAGCCGCGGTCGGTTCGGCCATCGGGGCCATGGTGGTGCGCCAGTTCGACACCGACGCGCTCGACATCGTCATCCCTGTCGTTCTGGTGCTCATCGGCGGGTACTTCCTGTTCGTGCCGTCGGCCGGGGAGCTCGAGCGCACACCCCGGCTGTCGGTGCCTGTGTACCGCAACACCGTGGTGCCGGCCATCGGTGCCTACGACGGGCTGCTCGGCCCGGGAACCGGTTCGTTCTTCGCCGCGTCGGGAGTGGCGCTCCGAGGCCTCCACTTGGTGAAGGCCACGGCCGTCGCCAAGACTCTGAACTTCGCCTCGAATGCGGCGGCGCTGGCTGTCTTCATCGTGGGTGGCGAGGTGGTGTGGAAGGCGGCGCTGGCCATGATGGGCGGTCAGGCCATGGGCGCCTTCGCCGGGGCGCACACCATGGTGCGAGGCGGAACCCGTCTGATCCGTCCGATGGTGGTTGCGATGTCGGTCGCCATGCTGGTGCGCTACTTCGCCTCGTCGTGACCGCGCCGAGCACACGCGGAGAATCGACGATACGGGTCAGGTGCGGAGCTCGTCGGGGTACGGGAACCACCGCAGGTGCTCGAAATCGGTGTTGGTGTCGGGCGGGCCGATCGGTTCGGGCAGAGCCCGGTCGGCTCGGTCACAGAGATCGCGCGCCGTTCCGATGAGGCCATCGAAGTCGACCGAACGCTCACGGTGTCGGCGATTCTCGAAGCGCATCTCGCCGGACGCATAGCTGATGTCGAGGAGGCTCATCGGCGGCTCGGCCTGACCGTTGCGGTGATGCCACAGACCCGAGTCGGGCTCGAACCGGTAGTAGGGCATGAGCGCCGCTCCCTGGTCGGCGATGAGATGCACCGCCTCCAGGAGGTACCGGAACGTCGACTCGTCGATGAAGTAGTTGAAGCTCAGCCGCACCCACCCTGGCTTGATGCCCTCGCAGCCGCGATTGATCTCGCGCTCGAACTCACGCGACCGGTCGAGATCGATGCCGAGCAGTCGGTGCCCGTAGGGTCCCGCACACGAACACCCGCCCCGCGACTGGATGCCGAAGAGATCGTTGAGCAGCGCCACCACGTAGTTGTGGTGCAGCATTCCTGCCCCGTGGCGGACGATGAAGGAGACGATCGACAGCCGCTCGGCTTCGTGGCTGCCGAGAATGCGGAGGTTGGGGTTGGCCGACCACGACGTGATCGCGCGATGAACGAAGTCGTCCTCGCGCCGGCGGATCTCGTCGACGCCGACGGCCTCCTTGAGCTGGAAGATGAGCCCGGCTCGGATGGCGCCGACGATGTCGGGGGTGCCCCCTTCTTCACGATGCTGCACATCGGGCAGGTAGTCGTGGTGGGTGGGGTTCACGTAGGCCACTGTTCCGCCCCCGGGCACGTTGGGCACCCGGTTGGCGAACAGCTCTTTGCGGGCCACGAGAACTCCCGGCGTACCCGGGCCGCCGATGAGCTTGTGGGGGGAGATGAAGACGGCGTCCTTGTAGGCCAGATTCGGCCGTCCGGTGTCGTCGATCTCGGTGGCTGAATGCATCTCGATCGACACGTAGGGCGCGGCGGCCGCGAAATCCCAGAACGACAGCGCCCCGTGGTCGTGCAGCAGACGCGCGACGGCGGCAGTGTCGGTGAGGATTCCCGTCACGTTCGATGCCGCGGAGAACGAACCGATCTTCAGCGGTCGATCGGCGTGGCGCTCGAGCTCGGATCGGAGGTGTTCGAGACTGATGTGACCGTCGGCGTCCTCGTCGATGGTCACGACATCGGCGATCGATTCCCGCCACGGCAATTCGTTGGAGTGGTGCTCGAAGGGACCGATGAACACGACCGGGCGCTCTGCCGGGGGAATCGTGGCCACGAATCCGTAGCGATCGTCGAGGACCGACGGCACGCGCAGGCCCATCACCCCGATCAGCTTGTCGATGGCATGGGTGGCGCCACTGCCGCAGAACACGACCACGTGCTCGTCGCCGGCCCCGGTACACCGCCGGATCAGCTCCCTTGCCTCTTCCCGGAACCGGGTGGTCTGGAGCCCAGTACCCGATGACTCGGTGTGGGTGTTGGCGTACAGCGGCAACACGATGTCGCGGAGGTAGTCCTCGATGAACGACAGCGAACGACCGGATGCGGTGTAGTCGGCGTACACCACGGGTCGGGATCCGAACGGGGTGATCACCGTGTCGTCACGTCCGATGACTGCTTCGCGGACGGTGGCGATCAGGTCGGCAGCAGCCATGTGTCCATTGTGCCCGACGTCGCTGCCCTGGCGCCGCCGGGAGCCCCGGAGCGAGTCAGTTGCCACCGGGGCCTGGGCTGGCGAAGAACTCGTGGACCGAGGCGACCACCGCACGGACGCCGACGGCGATGGCGCGCTCGTCGACGTCGAAGCGGCCGGCGTGGAGGTCGAGTCGTGGTCCGCCGGCGTCGACGTTGTGAACGCCGAGCCGGATGTAGGTGCCGGGCACCTCGCGGGTGAACCACGCGAAGTCGTCACCGCCCCAGCTCTGCACGGCCGGCGTGACGGCGTCGCCCCCGAACTCGGCGGTGGCGGCTCGACGAACGATGTCGGTGACCACCTCGGCGTTGACGAGCGGGGGCACGCCGTGGGTGTAGTCGAGCTCCCAGCCGGCATCGGTGCCGGCCAGCAGCTTCTCGAGCTCATCACGCACCACGTCGGACATGCGCTCCCAGACGTCGACCGATGGTGTGCGCACCGACGCACGGAGCTCGCAGTAGGTCGGTACGACATTGGCCGCGTCGCCGGCATGGATCGCGCCGAAGACCAACTTGACGCTCTCGGGGCCGCCGAGGGCCGACGCCACGCGGTGAGGCAGCTCGGACACGACCTTCGCAGCGAGCGTGACCATGTCGACGGTTTCCTCGGGCCGGGCCGTGTGACCCCCGGGTCCGGACAGGAGGATTCGAGCGATGTCGGCCGCACTGGTGATGGGTCCGGCCTTCAGGCCGATGCGTCCGACGTCGACCTTGGGATCGCAATGGACGCCGATGATGCCGTCGACGCCGTGCAGGGCGTTGTCGGCGAGGGCGTCGAGGGCGCCGCCGGGCACCCGTTCCTCAGCGGGCTGGAAGATCATGCGGAGCCGCCCCGGCAGCTCGTCGGCATGGTGGGCGAAGTACAGCGCCACGCCGAGCATCACCGCGGTGTGGACGTCGTGACCGCAGGCGTGAGAGACCCCGGGAACCTGGCTCCGGTAGGGGACGTCCTTCTCGTCGTGCATACCGAGCGCGTCGAGATCGGCCCGCAGGGCCAGGATGCGCCCGGCCACCTGACCGGCATCGAGCTCGCACAAGAGCCCGGTCCCGCTCGACAGTCGTCGGGGGGAGAGGCCCGCCAGCTCGAGTCGTTGGTGGACGAGGTCGGTGGTTGCGTGTTCCTGGCCGCTCAGCTCGGGGTGGGCGTGAAGGTTGCGCCGCAGCGCGATGAGGCCTTCACCGTGCTCGGCCAGCCAGGCATCGATCGATCGTTCGCCGGCCTGAGCCGTGGGCGTGGCCGTCATGCCCGGGGACGGTCGTCAGCGAGTTCCTTGGCGAGGTGATGCACCACGTCGACGAGGCTACCGCCGCCAGCGATCACCCGACGTTGCCGCTCGGTGCCCGAACCACCCGCCAGGATCTCGAGGACGTCGCCGAGCTCGGCTTCGGAACCCAGTTCCTTGGCGATCGGCATGAGCTCGTCGACGAGCTCGACCACCAGGTCGCGAACCGGACGCCGATGCACGGTGCCGACCTCGAGATCTTCGACGATGAGCGATGCCTCGATGCCGTAGCGCCCGGCGAGCCAGCGATTCTCCCGGACCGTCCAATCGCGAGGGGGCACCGGCAGATCGTCGGTCTCGATGCGGCGGTTGCACCACACCACCAGCGCCTGGGCCAGCGCGGCGAGCGCAGAGGCCTCGGTGAGGGTCGGCGTGGCGTCGCACATTCGGAACTCGATGGTTCCGAAGTCGGGGTGCGGTCGGATGTCCCACCACACCTCTCGGATCGACGAGATGCACCCCGAGTCGAGCAACGTCGACATGAAGGCCTCGAAGTCCACCCAACCGGAGATCTGGGGCGGGAGACCGGCCGTCGGGAGCGCCTCGAACACCTTCGACCTCGCCGAGGCGAGACCGGAGTCCTCTCCCTCGAAGAACGGGCTCGATGCCGAGAGCGCGAGGAACAGTGGAAGATGACGAGTCAGCTCGTTGATCACGGCGATGGCCCGTTCGCCGTCGACGACGCCGACGTGTACGTGCATCCCACAGATCAGCAACCGTCGAGCCGGCCACTGCATGGCCTCGACGAGCTGGTGATAGCGGGTCGAGGGGCTGACGAGCTGCGCACTGGCCATGCCGAAAGGGTGCGTGCCCGAGCTGAGGGCCATCAGCCCGCGACGGTCGAGCGCCTCGGTGAGCTCGTCGAGGGTCGCTCGGAGATCGCGGTGCGCTTCGGCCGGGGTCCGGCAGACGTCGGTGATGATTTCCAGCGTGCTCTGGAACAATTCGTGCTTGGCGCGGGGGTGCTCACCGCCCGGATGGGCCAACCCCATCTCCTCGAGCACCTCGCTGGCCGCCGACACGAGCTCGCCGGTCTCGCGGTCGACGAGGTAGAACTCGACCTCGACACCCACGGTGGGGAAGTCGTTGCGAGTGAATTCGATCGTCATGGTGCGCGGTCTCGGCCCCTCGTTTCGCCAGGTCGCCATGCTACGCGATCCGGATGCGGGGGTGCATATGGGCCTTGGGTTGGCGGCCGAGTCGATCGCGCCATCTGAACACTTTCTGACTCGATGTCGGGTGTGAAACCCCACTCAGCGTGGTGAGCGGCTACGGTCACCGACATGAAGGGCCGTCATGCAATCGTAATCGTTCTGTCATTTGCCCTCGCCGCCTCGACATTTGGCGTGATCGCCGCCGCTCCTGCGTCGGCGGCCAACGTGAGTCGGTGGTACTTCACCAACCGTCTCATCGGCGGCGTGGCGGAATCCGAAGGCGACTTCGGCTCATCAGCCGACCGGGACTTCTACGTCGGCGACTGGAACGGCGACGGCTTCGATGATCTTGCTCGTCGAAATGGCAGTGAATTCGAACTTCTCGACCTGGTCGACACGAGCGTTCGAACGGTTTCGTTCGGCGGAGCCGATGACGAGATCTTCGTCGGCGACTTCGACGGCGACGGCATCGACACCCTGGCGCTACGACGCGGCAACCGCTTCACCGTCCGCAACGACCTCGGCTCGAGTCGACGCGACAGCGAGATCGCGTTCGGCAAAGCCGGTGATCAGATCTTCGTTGGTGACTTCGACGGCAACGGAACCGACACATTCGCCGTTCGGCGGGGCAACGTCTTCTATGTCCGCAACTCGGTGTCGACGGGCGCCGCAGACATCGTGTTCGGCTACGGAAGGGCCGGCGACCAGATCCTGGTCGGCGACTGGAACGGGACCAGGGTCGACACCTTCGCCGTGCGCCGGACCAACCAGATCTTCGTGCGCAACGACTTCCGCACCGCCGCCGCGCACTTCAGCTTCGGGTTCGGGTCGAGCACCGATGAGCTCTTCCCCGGCGACTGGAACGGCGACGGGGTCGATACCTTCGCGGTTCGCCGCGCCCTCACGGGTGTCAGCGGCCTGCCCACGCCCACGCCGTCGTCCGGCGAGATCCAAGCGGCCGAGGCACACAATCACGCACTGCTCAATCAGATACGCGGCGCAGTCGGAGGCAGTGGCCTCACCCTCGATCCGACCATGGCGCAGTTCGCACGGAACTGGTCGGCGAGCATGGCGGCAACCGGGTTCGGCCACAGCGGCGGCCCCTACACGGAGAACATCGCCCACATCGGATCACCCGACGCCAGTGGCCAGGATGTTGCTGCAACCTTCCACCAGATGTGGGCGGACAGCTCAGGTCACTACGCAAACATGGTCAATGCCGGCTACACCCACGTCGGCATCGGTTTCTTCCGAAACAGCTCGGGCTGGTGGGCGACGCAGGTGTTCACCTGATAGCGACCACGTTCCGTTCTTGTCGTGGCGCAACAGGATCGGCCGGCGACGAGGTTCCGAGGATGATCGGTCCCGAGGTCCGCGACCTCTGCCCGGCGAAGACCCGCTGAGCCACCGGCGGGCTCTCCCGCTGAGCCCGTCTCACTGGTACGCCCGGCCCATTCGGGTGGTTTTACTCATGTCGCCACCTGCCGAGGTCGAAAGGCGTGTGTGGATCGGGAGCAGATGGAACGCGAAGCACCGGAGGTCGACTCCGAGGACCCGCCGGTCCGAATCGACACCCGCAAGCGCCGGCTTCTCGGTCTCGCCGGTGGCGTGGCCTCCCTGGCCAGCGCGTGCGGCCTGATCAAGACGGCGAACGAGCCCGAAGCTGCTATCGAAGACGTCGACGGTTCCGGAGCAGGTGGCGCCGATGTCGAGTCGAACGGGCAGACCGCCCCGCAGGTCAGTGAGCCCTCGGCCGCACCTTCGCGATCAGGCGAGGTCCCGTCGAGAGACGACGGCTGGAGTGGCTCGGATCTGCCCGAAACCGGCAGCCCGAACGACTTCGGGCTGCCGTCGGACTGGAGCCCCTTCGGTGGTGGGAAGCCGTCGGACCTCGGGCTCGTCGTGAACCCTGACGCGCCGTCGGCCAGCCCCGTCGTGCCCGTGGGCACGCAACTGGTGAAGACTCCCGCACCGACGACCACACCGGCGCCGACACCCGCGCCGACGACCGCGCCCGCGCCAACACCCACCGCAGGTCCGCCGACTGCCCCGACTCCCGCCCCGACACCGCCGCCGCCTCCTCCGCCACCGATTGCCTCGGCCACCATCATCGCCAATCGTGCGACGTTCGGTGCGACCCCCGGCGCAATCGCCCAGATCGACCAGATGGGGGTGGCCGCGTGGGTCGATGCCCAGCTCGTCCCGAGCGCCATCGACGACTCACCGGTCGAGGCACTGCTCGCCGGATACTCGACTCTCACCAACTCGAATGCCGCCAACTGGGCGGTGCTCCAGGGGGAAGAGGTCGACGGCCTCGGTCGTCGACGTATCTTCGGCGAGCTCTCCCACGCCACGTTCCTGCGGGCCCTGTACTCGCAGCGCCAGCTGTTCGAAGTGATGTGTGACTTCTGGACGAATCATTTCACCGTCTACCTCGCCGACCGGTCCGCGTTCCGTCACCTCACGACCGAGGCCGATCGAATCGTCACCCGAGCACACGCGCTGGGTCGCTTCGACGAGATGCTGCTGGCCAGTGCCAAGAGCCCGGCGATGCTGACCTACCTGCACAACTACCGTTCCAACGCGAACTCGACCAGCGATGTCAACGAGAACTACGGGCGCGAGCTTCTCGAGCTCCACACGCTCGGGATCATCGACGGCCTCCAGATCTACACGGAGGCCGACGTCCGGGCCGCCGCCCAGGTGCTCTCGGGTTGGAGCATCGACCAGAACGGCGACGCCGACACCTTCCTCTTCCGGGAGAACTACCACTTCGACGGTCCCGTATCGCTGCTGGGTGGCGAGTGGTCACGCCCCGATCGCTCGGGAGCCTCCGCCGCCCAGAAGCTGGCCGACGGTGAGAACTTGATCGCCTTCTTGGCTCACCATCCCCGCACCGCCGAGTACCTGAGCTGGAAGCTCTGTCGACGGCTGTTCGCCGATGATCCGCCGGCGGCGCTGGTCTCCCGGCTGGCCGGGGTGTACCTGGCCAGCGACACGGCCATCGGGCCATGGGTCAGGGAACTGCTCGTCAGCCCGGAGATGGCCGCAGCCGACGGCACCAAGCTCCGCCGCGGTTTCGAGCTGTTGACCGCCTACATGCGCACCCTGGGTGCAGCCGTCGACAACGACCCGATCGGCGAGACCTCCGAACGGCTCCACAGCCTGTCCGGCTACGCCGGCACCCTCGAGCAGCTTCGCCAGCAGCTCTTCGGCCATGTCTCTCCCGACGGCTACCCCGAGGACGCGGACGACTGGATCAGCGCGGACTCGCTACTCCGCCGCTGGGAGATCGCCGGGCTGCTCACGCACAACACCCTCGACGACGGCATCGTGATCGACCTGAGCGCCATCCTGCCGTCGCCCGTTCCGGCCACCTGGGGTGGACTGGTCGACGCGCTGATCACCCGCCTCACGTCGCGTGCACCCGAGCCCAGCGCCCAAAGCGCGTTGTTGAGCCGCGCCGGTCACGCCGCCGCCGACACCCTCGCCCCCGCCGACCTCACCGATGGTGACCTCGTTGCCGACCTCATTGGATTGACGCTATGCCTTCCGCTCTTCCATCATCGCTGAGCCGACCGAACCGGCGGCAGTTCATCGCGGCGGCCGGCGCCACGGCGGCCGCCACCGGTTTCACCACGGGCGTGCTTCCGGGTGGGACCCGGTTGGCCTTCGGCGAGCCCAACAACACCGCCACCGGCGATGTCGTGGTCCAGGTGTTCCTCAGTGGCGGCGCCGACGGGCTGAGCCTCGTGCCGCCGGTCTTCGACGCGAATCTGAACGCCGACTATCAGGCCCTCCGCAACGACGGGGTGTTCGACATCGCCATCGACCCCGCCGATGCGATCCAGCTCTACGGCTCGCCGCTCGGGCTGCATCCGGCAATGGCTCCCCTCACGCAGGCGGTCACCGACACGAACCTGGCCGTCGTTCACGCCGTGGGATCTCCCTCGTCGCTCACGTCGACTCGGAGCCACTTCGAGGCCCAGGAGGTCTGGCAGCGTTGTGGTCTGCCTGCCGCGGTCCCCACCGGCTGGATGGGGCGTCATCTCCAGACGTCGGATGACTCGGGCGGAGCGCTCCCCGGGGTCTCTGCTTCTTCGGCGCTTCACGTGGCCATGCGAGGCAGCACCTCGGCCGTGGCCATCAACTCGATCAACGGGTTCGACGTGTTCGGGTACTCCGACACCAGTGCGGCCGAGAGCTCGCTCATGACCATGTACAACGCGGCGAGTGGCAACTTCGCGGCCACCGGCAGCCGCGCGCTGAACGCCGTGAGCGTGGTGAGCTCGATCGACACGAACGATCCGGCTCTCCAACCACAGAACGGCGCGGTGTACCCGAACAGCGGCTTCGCTCGTGATCTTCGAGAGGTCGCCCAGCTCATTCGGGCCAACGTCGGGCTGCAGGCCGTAACCGCCCGCACCGGGGGCTGGGACACCCACGACGATCACGGTCTCGCAACGGCGGGCAATCGGCTGTATGACCGGATCTCCGCGCTGGCCTCGGCGCTGGGCGCCTTCTATCAGGACCTGGGTGCCGACATCGCCGAGGTGACCATCGTCGTGCTCTCGGAGTTCGGTCGCACGATCGACGTGAACGGCAACGGTGGCACCGACCACGGCCGCGGCTCGGCCATGTTCGCCATCGGCGGCGGAATCAACGGTGGCGTCTACGGCGACCTGCCGACCGAGATCGTCGACGGACCCGAAGGTGATCTGATCGTGCTCAACGACTTCCGCCAGGTTCTCTCGGAGATCGTCGTACAACGGCTGGGCAACGCGGCCAACCTGGGAGTGATCTTCCCGAACTTCACCCCGCTGGCGACGCCGCTCGGGCTCGCCGCGCCGAGCTGATCCCTCGCCGACCGAAGAATCGGTGACGCAGGGTGTGAGCCACGGCGCTGTCGTCCGTCCATCGATGCCAAAGATGCGGACGCGGCAACGGATGAGCGGCGGTGGTGACAGCGATCAGTGCACCACTGATGTCGCTCGTGCGAATGGACGGCCGGGTTGCTCAGCCGGTGAACTCGGGCTGGACGATCGGACCAGAGGAAGGAGGCATCGGGGCCGCCAGCACCGAGCAACCGACGAGCGAGATGGCCAACGTGCCACGATCAGCGACGACGAGTCCGTCCATGTACATGATGGCCACCGCGTCGATCACCGGCAGACCACCGAATCCGTCGATGGCGTCGATGACTCCGAGGTACGAGCCGTCGGTTGCCGAGAAGGCGACGAAACCGTTGGTGCTGTCGGCCACCCAGATACGGCCGTCGGCCATGGCCACGTCGTGCACCGTCGGCGCGCTCGGGTAGCCGGCAGCAGGCACGATCGTCAACTCGGTCCCGCCCCCGGTCGACTGGGCGGTCACCGTTCCGTCGGGGTAGAGCCGGTAGGCGATGCCGACGTCATCGGCGATGTACGCCGCCACGATGGGTCGACCGGACCCCGGCAGAAAGGAGCGTGCCGGCGGATAGACCGATCGAAGGTTGCCGGCGAGGTCGACGGTGCGTATCGGGCCGGTGGCGTCGGCCAGGGCCACCGCGTCGGAGCTCACCGGCTCGATGGGGCTGCTCGGCGCGAACTCGACACCTCGCTGGCCGGAGGACGAGTCGACCAGTACGTGCACGACGCCGTCTGCGCCGGCGACGCTGCGTATGACCGTCGCGTCGAGATCCGAGGCCGACATCCGGTAGACGAGATCGCCGGCAACGGTGACGATGGCGCCACTCTGCGAGTCGATCCTCGACACGATGCTTCGGCCGACCTCATCGATTCCACCCCCGATGGCGCGACCCAGGGCGTGTCCTGGCGCGTCGGTGACGAAACCCGGGCGCAGCAGTGCCGTCTCCGCCGCGGGTGCGGCCAGCGATGGCGCCGAATAGAACGTGGACCCGTCGGTGGCGAGCAGCCTGCCGTCGGTGAGAATCGCCGGTTGGGTTGCGTTGGCACCTTCGGTGAAGACCGACGGGTAGGAGTCGGTGATCGTGCCGTCCTCCGCGTACACCGTCTTGGTTGTGCCGACCTGCACCAGCAGGTCGGTCGCGGGGTCGATGGTGAAGCCTGCGACTCCTGGAACACCGTCGAACTCCAGCTCGACCGTGCCATCGCGGAGGATCCGACGGATGGTGCGCTCGGGGGTGGCCACGACGGGCACGTTCAGGTACAGGCGCCCGGCGGCGTCGCTCGCGATCGGTGCGGCGAACTCGGGCAACGATGGCAGCAGTCGGGTCAGCGATCCGTCGGTTATCGACACGAGGGAGATTCCGGTGCTCACGTTGTAGGTGTACAGCGACGTGCCATCGGCCCAGAACGAGGCAGTGGGCCGGAACGGCCTTGCGATCGGCACCATCGTCACCGATCCGCCGGTCGGGTCGACGATCCAGGTCCCGGCCTGGTTGGCAGAGCCTCCGGTCACCGCGAGAAGCCCGTCGTCGGCGACGTCGATCTGGAAGAGTGAGTAGTTCTGGAGGAAGCTCGCTTGCCACGAACCGCCAGCATCGAAGACGTGAACGCCAAACGGGCCGACGGTTGCGAACCCCCCGGACGGCAGCGCGGCGACAGCCGTGGGAATCGACGTGTTCGGCGATGCCGTTGCGGCGCAGCCCGGAACGGCTGCCCCCTGGACGGCACCGGTGTCCTGGCTCTCCGCCGCACCGGGGAGGGCAGCGACGAGCGCAACGGCACACACGAGCGAAGTCGAGCCGACGATCCAGCCCCGACGACTTGTCCGCGATTGCACCTTGGACCTCCGACTCCTGCGACCAAGCCTTGCACATCGTCGCCGAGCCCGCGCTGTGGTCGGCCAGCGGTCGCCTGGAGGGTGGCTTACGATCACGGCCATGACCCGCACCGCCCTGCAGCTCGGCGCCCATGTCGGCCAGCAGAACATGACCATGGACGAGATGCGATCACTGTGGCGCACGCTCGACGCCAACGGCATGGAATGGATCTCCGCGTGGGATCACCTCTACGAGGCCCCACCCGCGGGCGGCACGATTCCCCACTTCGAGGCGGTCGCCACCCTCGGTGCCATGGCCGCCGACACCCACAACGCCCGGCTCGGCTGCCTGGTCTTCTACGTCGGCTACCGCAATCCAGGGCTGTTGGCCAAGGCAGCGGTAGCCATCGATCACATATCGGGGGGTCGGTTCGAGATCGGGCTCGGCGCCGGTTGGCACGAGTGGGAGGCCGAGGCGTTCGGCTACGACTTCCCCTCGCTCGGCACGCGGTTCGACATGCTCGACGACGCCACCGTGCTCATCAAGAGCCTGTTCACCGAAGAGCGCACCACCCATCACGGACCGCATTTCCGGGCCGAGAACGCGTCGATGGTGCCCGGACCCGTTCGCGGCCACATCCCGCTGTGGATCGGCGGTATCGGGGAGAAGCGAACCTTGGGGCTGGTGGCCCGCGAGGCCGACGGATGGAACTCCGCCTACCTCTCGGTCGATGAGTTCATCCGGCTGCAGGGCGTGCTCGAACAGCGCTGCGACGAGGTCGGCCGCGACCCCGCCACCATCGAGAAGTCGGTGAACCTCATGTTCAATCTCGGTGTCGACGAGGCCTCGGCCGCGCGAGCGGCTGCGCAACTGGCGACCGACTGGGGCCCGCTGGCCGACCGCATCCGGGACGGGGCCCTGCTGGGTACACCCGATCAGGCCGTCGAGTCGATCCTCGCCTACCGCGAGGCCGGTGCCGATCTCGTCAACATCGCCATCCGCATGCCGGTCGAGCCCGAGGTGCTCGACGCCTATCTCACCCATACCGTCCCTGCTGTACGCGCCGCCGCCGGCTGATACGAGGAGCTCGACACATGCCCGCCGACGACTTCGAGGTGTTCGATCCGAGATTCGAACATCTGGTGAAACAGAGCGCTCATGTCGACCACCTCTGGACCGGCGCGCGCTGGACCGAGGGGCCGGCATGGTTCCCGGCGGGCCGCAGCCTGTTCTTCAGCGACATCCCCAACGATCGTCTGCTGCGGTTCGACGAGTCGAACGGCCAGGTCGGCGTGTTCCGAGAGGGCCAGGGGCGGTACTGCAACGGCAATACGATCGATCGACTGGGCCGGTTGGTGTCGTGTGAACACGGTGGCCGCCGGGTGACCCGCATCGAACACGATGGTTCGGTCACGGTCGTAGCCGACCGCTTCGACGGCAAACGGCTCAACTCGCCCAACGACGTCGTGGTGCGCTCCGACGGATCGATCTGGTTCACCGACCCGAGCTACGGCATCGACTCCGACTACGAGGGGTTCGCGGCCGAGAGCGAGATCGGCGGCGACAACGTGTACCGCGTCGACCCCGCCGACGGTTCCGTGACGATGGTGACCGATCGCCTCGTGCGCCCCAACGGCCTCGCCTTCTCACCCGACGAGCGTGTCCTGTACATCGTCGACTCGTCGGGTCCAAAGCTCGGCGGCGAGCGGAACATGCGTCGCTTCGACGTGCACGACGACGGCAGCCTCGGCGGCGGCGACGTGTTCGCCGAGCCGTCGGTCGGGGCCTTCGACGGCTTCCGGGTCGACACGGCCGGTCGTATCTGGACCAGCGACGGCGACGGCGTGAGCTGCATCGATGTCGACGGCACCCTGCTCGGCCGGGTGAACGTTCCCGAGGGAGTGTCGAACGTGACCTTCGGCGGCGCCAAGCGCAACCGCCTCTTCATCACGGCGACGACCTCGATCTACGCAGTGCTGTTGCCGGTGAACGGTGTGGCGCTGGTGTGAGGTCGGCGGCGACCGCTCACCACACGAGGGGCACGAAGGTCTGCTCGGCCATCGGTGGCCGGAGGTAGGAGCGGTCGTCCATGTCGGGCAGCTCGACTGGATCGGGAACCTCGTTGGTGTACGGGATCATCGAGAGGATGTGCGACATGCAGTTGAGCCTGGCCGTCCGCTTGCGGTCGGAGGGAACCACGTACCACGGCGCCTGTTTGATGTCCGTGTACTGGAAGGTGGTGTCCTTGGCTTCGGAGTAGTCGATGTAGAGGCGGTGCTCGGCCAGGTCGATGTCGCTCAGCTTCCAGCGCTTCACCGGCTCTTGGTTGCGGGCCGTGAACCGACGGCGCTGTTCCTCGAAGCTGACGCTGAACCAGTACTTCAGGAGGATGATGCCCGATCGCACCAGCATGCGTTCGAAGTCGGGACAGGAGCGGAGGAACTCGCGGTGTTCATCCTCGGTGCAGAAGCCCATGACCCGTTCGACGTTCGAGCGGTTGTACCACGATCGATCGAAGAGCACGATCTCGCCACCGGCCGGGAGGTGCTCGGCGTAGCGCTGGAAATACCACTGCGTCTGCTCGCGCTCGGTGGGCTTGGGCAGCGCCGCCACCCGCACGATGCGAGGGCTGGTGCGCTCGGTGATGCGCTTGATCACGCCGCCCTTGCCGGCCGAGCCGCGGCCCTCGAAGATCACCAGGACCTTCAGGCCTTGTTTGGCCACGTAGTGCTGGAGGATCACGAATTCCTGCTGTAGTCGGGCCAGTTCGGCCTCGTATACCGACCGCTTGACCCGCCCCGACTTCGTGTAGTTGTCCGGGTTCTTCTTGTCGCTCGACATCGGTGGTTCCTTCGCTTCCCCAGCTTCTGACCTCCCGCGACCTTAGGGGCTCGACCCCAGTTCGTTCACCTCGAGCCACGCGCCCGGGTTGGCTTGTCGCAGTGGCCTGCCATCCTTGGTCGCGTGGAAGACCCCGAGACCGTCGTCGAATCGCTACGTGCGCTCCCGTCGGCCGAGCTGCACCACCTGGCCGAAGCTCTGCGCCAGGTACAGCTCGAACGGGCTCTGGCCGACGACGACCACGATGCCATCATCGCCCAGGCGTTCGAGGCCGGGTTCGCGCGAGACGGTCTGGGCGTGCTGCCCTGGGTGCACGGCGACCTGGTCGTGTGTCCGGGCGGGACGGTGTCGACGTCGCGTGCGAGCCATCGTTGCAGCTTCGTGAGCATCGACGACGTGTGGGTCTGGGAGTCACCACTCCTGGTGAGGGAGGACAAACGCGCGGCGTGCGGCACCGACAACGGCTTTCGCGCCGTGGCTCTGGTGGCCCTCGTCGACGGCACCGAGCTCGACGTCGTACGCGGGCGCGCTCGTGCCGGCGCTCACTCGGTGGAGCGTGTCGTGTCGTACGAGGTGCGCCAGGGCGAGCTGGCCGAGGTGAGCCAGCGCGACGCGGCGATCACTGGCCTGCGCTGATGGCCAGGACGCGACGCAGCCAGCTCACGATCGCGGGTGTGGTCGTGGCGGTCGGCCTCGCAACGGTCGGCACGGCAACCTGGCGATTCACGTCGGCCCCGTCGGCCGCTTCGATCGGCGACGTGGCGTCGAGCGATGCGATCGTGGTGTTCGTCGGGGGGAAGGGCGAGCGTCTCGAGGTGGTGCAGCGACTGCTCGACGCCGGTGTCGCCCCGAACGTGGTGATACCCAACGGACTGTCACCCGGGTCGGCCGAAGCTAACCGGCTGTGCCTCGACGAGGCCCGCGCCGAGGTGTTCTGTCCTGAGCTTCCCGACGGCGACACCCGATCGGAAGCCCGATTGATCGGTCGAATCGCGACCGAGAACGGCTGGCGGCGCCTCGTGCTCGTGACCTCCGACTACCACGTCGAGCGGGCCCGTCTTCGTCTCGGGCGCTGCTTCGACGGCAAGGTGGAAGCGGTGGCTGCCGATTCCGATCTCGGCGGGGGGGAGCGGATGGGCAAGCTCATCCACGAGCTGTTCGGCCATGTCGAGGCGCGGGTTGTCCAACGCGGCTGCTGAGCTCTCCACGTGCAACGAGCGCGACCACGATGGCCGCTCAGTGGACAAACCCGATCAGATCGACAAGAAAGGGTGCTGTGGAACCCGAGAGAGAGACCCCCGTCACCTTCCACAAGATCCTCGATCACGACGAGCTGCCCGAGGGACGGGTGACCACCGTGAACGTGGGGAAGCACTCACTTGCGGTCACCCGTCACCAGGGCCGCTACGGCTGCCTCGACAACTCGTGCCCCCACCAGGGCGGGCCCCTGGGCGAGGGATCGATCGAGAAGGGCCTGTTGCGGTGCCCGTGGCACGGCTACG
>JAHEJN010000064.1 GCA_024638845.1 Acidimicrobiales bacterium
GCCAGTCCGGCGCCGAGCCCCGCCGCGGCAATGATGTTGTGCCCGCACGCATGGCCGAGGCCCGGCAGCGCGTCGTACTCGCATACGATCCCGACCGTCGGACCTGCCGGTCCAGCTTGGGCCACGAATGCCGTCTCGAGCCCGCAGGCCTGCGGCTCGAGGACGGCGTCGGGCGCATGGTGAGCGATGGCCTCGGTGAGGATCCGGTGAGCATGGCGCTCCTCGAAGCCCAGCTCCGGCTGGTCGTGGATGGAGTGCGAGACGGCGATGAGCTGTGGGGCGAGAGCGTCGATGTGAGCGCAGGCCCGATCCTTCAGGGTGGCGATGTCGGCTGTGTCGGTCACCCGGTCAGAGTAGCGACTGGGTCGCGGACTCTTTGCGGAATCTGCATCCAGTGCGCGTCGACGACGCGAAGGAATCAACAGAAAGCACGACAACCCCCCGAAAGGTTCCTCACATGCACACCCTCGGCAAGATACTGGTGGCTGTTGCCGCCCTCTCGCTCGGCCTGGCGCTCTTCGCCGCGCCCTCCGGAGCTCAGGACGACGCTCGCATCCATCTGATCCACGGAATTCCCGGCGTCGACGTCGACGTCGCCTCCGACGGTGCAGTCGTGTTCGAGAACTTCGCATTCGGTGACACCCAGGACCTTTCCGCCCTCGCCGGAACCACCCTCCCGTCCGTGCAGGTGCTGGCAGCCGGCACCGACACCGTCGCCATCGACGCTGGTGACGTTGCGCTGCCCGCTTCGGGTAACTACACGATCATCGCCCACCTCGACGCCGACGGCGTGCCCGCGATCGCCGTGTTCCAGAACGACACCAGCACCATCGCCGCCGGCGAAGGACGCCTCGTCGTCCGCCACGCAGCCGCCGCACCGGCTGTCGATGTCCTCGCCAATGACACGGTTGCCTTTGCCGGCGTGGAGAATGGCCAAGAGGGTTCAGCGGACCTCCCGGTCGGCACGATCAGCGCATCGGTCGAGGCCGCAGGCGGCTCCGATCCGGTGATCGGCCCGACCGATCTCCCCGTCGCCGACGGTGTGTCCCTCACCGTCTATGCCGTGGGCTCGCTCGACGACGACACCCTCACGGTCCTGACCGAGAGCATCTCCGGCCTCGGCAGCGCGCCGACCGCCGTCAACACCGGTAACAGCCCGATCTCCGACGACGGCTCCGAGCTGCCCCTCGCGGCTCTGATCACCGCTGGTGCGGTCGTCGCCGTCTCGGGTGGCGTCATGGTGCGGCGTCGGGTCGAGGCCTGATCCGAGCCACCTCGGAAAGGCTCCTGCAATGTCGAAGCACCCCAGCCCGCGGGTGTTCGTGATCGCCCTGGCGGTGGCAGCGTTCGCCGCCACCGCCTGCGGTGGTCAACGATCTGACTCGGAGAAGGCCGGCGCGCTCGGTCCGCGGCCCCCGGCCACTGCCGCTCCACTCGACGACGCAGAGCCTTCGACCGACACCGCTCGAGCAGAGCCCTCCGTGCCCGCTTTGCAGTTCGGGACCCCCATCGGAACCGCGACCGACATCCCCAGCGCCACTCGCGACGTCGCCCTGCCCGTCGGTTTCCGGTACCCCGCCCTCGGAATCGAGCTGGCTCCGATCGACGCCGTGGGGGTCGAACCCACCGGCGAGATGGAGATCCCCGGCGCCGACGCCGTCGGTTGGTACGAGTTCGGGCCCAGTCCCGGCGAGACCGGTTCGGCCGTTCTGGCGGCCCACATCGCCTACAACGGCGTCGATGGCGTCTTCCGAGACCTCGTCGGCTCCGAGGTCGGCGACATCTTCACCGTCGTGTTCGACGATGGATCGGAACGCGACCACCTCGTCGTCGAACGGGCCCAGTACGACAAGGCCGCTCTTCCCTTCGACCGGGTGTTCGCCCGCAGCGGCGCTCCCGTGGTCACCCTGATCAGCTGTGGCGGAGACTTCCAGGGATCCCTCAGCTCGTACCAGGACAACATCGTGGCCTACGCCGTCCCTCTCGAAAGCCAGGGAGAAGCCGCGTGATGAGCGTCATGGAACGACCGCTGAGCGACGCCCCGGCCCCGGGTCGGTATCGTCAGTACGTGCGCGCTGCGGACGAAGGCGACCTCCTCGAAGCATCCTTTGCCTCCGGTGACCCCGACGCGCTCGAAACCCTGCACCGCGATCTCGCCGACGACGTGTACCGATTCGTTGCACGCACCGTCGGCGCCGACCGCGCCCGCGACGTGACCCAGGAGGTCTTCCTGGCGGCCTGGCGCAGCCGAGACCGCTTCGACCCGACCAAGGGCAGCCTCGCCGGGTGGATCATGGGTATCGCCCGGTTCAAGGCCATCGAACAACTGCGCCGCAACAAACCCGAGTACCCCACCGACGAGATGGGTGACGAGCATGGTGCTCACGACCCGAGGGTCGAAGACCTCGCGCAGCAGATGCTGGTGGGCGGCGCGCTCGCACGCCTGCCCGAACGCATGCGCAGCATCGTCGAACTGGCCTTCTACAGCGACCTGACCCACGCGCAGATCGCGGCCAAGACCTCGGTGCCGCTCGGAACCGTGAAGTCCGACATCCGCAGGGGCTTGGGCCGCCTGCGCCGGGAATTGGAGGGCCTCGATGCCGTCTCAGGATTCTGACGACCGACTCCTCGACGCTCTACGCGGACACCCCGTCGAGTCGATCGACGAGGCGGACGCCGAAGAGCTCGATGCGTTGGCGGCTCTCGGCGCAACGGCGCGGGCCTACAACGCCGCCGACTATGCCGACATCGAGGTGCCCGACGATCTGTGGACCGACGTCGCCGACGGCCTCGATCCGTCGTCTGCTTCCGCGGTGGCTACACCGACGTTCGGCCGCCGGTCCACGCAGGTCGTGCCGTGGCTGGCGGCGGCGGCGGTCGTGGCGCTTCTTGCCGGCATCACCGGTTGGTGGATCGGGCGAGCCGACACGCCCACCGGCACCTCCGTGGCCTCGGCCGACCTCGAAGCCCTGACCACCGAGGGGTCGGCAACCGCCGAGCTCCTGGACAGCGACGGAGAGCTCGTGCTCGAAGTGGCCATCGACGGCGTCTCGCCGGGTGACGGCTATCTCGAGGTGTGGTTGGTGGATCCCGGTATCACCCAGCTGGTGTCGCTCGGTCCGGTGCGCTCCGACGGCCGCTACGTCCTCCCCGACGGACTGAACCCTGCCGAGGTACCGGTCGTCGACGTGTCGGTCGAACCCTTCGACGGCTCGCCTGCCCACTCGGGCAACAGCGTCTTTCGGGGGTCGCTCGACCTCTGACCCACCTCAGCCGATGTACACGACCAGTGCCGACGGCTCGACCCGCACGACTACTCGGTGCACACGGCCCATGCGCACGCCGTCGAGTGACACCCGGTCGCCGCGTGGGCCGAGGTCGAGCTGATGGTTCTCCCACCGGCTCGTGTTGATGTCGGGGTGCGGTATGTGGGTCCCCGACCGCAATCGTGGTAGCGACAGCAGCCGCTGACGCAGCACGAGCCGCGCCTCGATCATGTCGAGCTTGCCGTCGCCCGGATGGGCCCGTGGGGCCACGTTGGCCGATCTCCGGAAGGCGGCATTGGCCACGACGGTCGTCCGCCGAGCCCACCAGGGCCCACCGATCACGAGATGGGCGACGAACCAGCGGAGCTTGCCGTCGAGCAATACCTCACCGACGTCGCAGCTGACCCGGGTGGCCTCGTCTCCGACGCCGATGGTCGGTCGGGTCCCACCACCGAGCGTGCGATGCAGGTCCCCGCCGGTGAGCAGGACCGGCGGCATGTCCTGTGGGCGCCCGCGCGCCGCGATGACCACTGCGGCCGCGGCCGCGTCGTCGGCGCAGACGACGACGTCCGCGGGCACGATCGCTCGCCGGCCCCAGTCCTGCCCCTTCGAGATCACGCGCTCTCGGCGGCAACGACGCCGCGATCGATGGCCGCAGCGGCCTGTCGGGCCACGCTTGCGGTGAGCGGACGGGGTGCAACCAACCCGATCTGACGTAGTAGATCGATGAGCTGCTTCATCTGACGAACGAAGTCACCGCCGGTCAGGTCCTCGTCGATCACCGCCGACAGCCCTCCCCCGTCGGCCCACTGATGGGCCGTGGCCACGAAGCCCTCGTCGGTTCGAGCGGTCAACGGCTGGCCGACCTCGGTTTCCTGTGCGATCAGTTCGGCGGCGATGCCATCGAGCCGATCGATGCGTTCGCGGAGGGTGCTCGAGGGAACTCGCTGGCGAGGGGTGCGTTCATCGGTACGCGACTCGAAGGTGATGCAGCTCACGAGCGCGGCCAGCGACGGCGCGTCGAGGTCGTCGAAGAGCCCGTCCCACAGCGCCTCGACCACCAGCAGGTCGCTGCTGTGGAACACCCCGAGAAGCAGCCGACCCTTCTCGGTGAGGTCCCAGTCGCGAAGGCAGCGGCGATCCTCGAGCAGTGCACACAGCTCCTCGAACTTCCGGTCGATCGAGTCGGCGTTCTCGGTGAGTCGGCGTTCGATTCGACGGAGCTTCTTTCTCACCCGCAGGAGCTCTCGATGGGCATCGAGGTGCCGGGGCAGATCGGGGCAGCCTTCGGCGCCCGGGGAAAGCCCGCCACGCGTAGGGGCGACCTGCGGCTTCCTCCGGCGATCGAGCATCCGCAACCGTTTCGCCACCGCCGAACGGAACCGGACCGAAGCCGGGTCGAAGGGGCGCGGCAGCTCGACATGACCGAAGGCGACGGGCTCGACCGCGAAATCGTCGACCGAGAACCGCAGATCACGTCCGCGCTCGTCGACGGCGCGGAGCCGTATCACCCCGTTTCGGCGATGGGCGACGCTCACGACCACCACCGCGTCACCGTCGTCGCCGGGGCCGATGATCGCGGCCCCGGGTCGCAGCTGTGCGAGTGCGCCCCGAACCCGCCCGCGCGACATGTCGGCTAGGTCGGCCCGACGCCGTGCGACTTCGGCCACCGAGCCGAGCTCGCATACTGCGTCGGGCTCGAGCGCTTCGGCTCGCTCGATGAGTTGACCGCGGCGGCGCTCGATGTCGACCACCGATCGATCGAACTGGAACTGCGCGAACGACAGCCGGAGCAGGCGGTGGGCTTCGTCCCTCTCGAACCCGGCAACGAGGTTGGCGGCCATGTTGTACGAGGGTCGAAAGGCAGAGCGCAGCGGGTAGTCGGTGCTGCCGGCCAGCATCGACAGTTCGTCGAAGCCCACCCACGGCGACCACAAGACGATGGCGGTACCAGTCGTGTCGAGGCCGCGGCGGCCGGCGCGGCCGGTGAGTTGGGTGTACTCCAACGGAGTGAGCGTCTCGTGCGTTTGGCCCGTGAACTTGGTGAGGCGCTCGATCACGACCGTACGAGCCGGCATGTTGATGCCGAGCGCCAACGTCTCGGTGGCGAACACGACCTTCACCAGGCCTTCGAGAAAGCACTCCTCGACGAGCTCCTTGAACGCCGGAACCAGGCCGGCATGGTGCGCGGCCACTCCTTGGACGAGCGAGTCACGAAACGCCGACCACCCCAGCACCCGTCGTTCGTCGACCGTGAGCGTCGCAACGTGACGTCGGGCGATGGCGGCGATGCGAGCCTGGTCGGCCGGTGAGGTGAGGCCCAGCCCAGCCGCACCGACGACCCGGCTGGCATCGTCGCATCCGGCTCGACTGAAGAGGAAGTAGATCGCGGGCACGAGCTCGAGCCGAGCCAGCTCGGCCACCACGGCAGTGCGCCGGGGCGTGCGGGGCTCCGTCGGCCTCCGTCGCTCGGATCGCCGTCGATCTCCACCGTTGCCTCTCCCCCGACGCTTGTCGTACCACGCGCCGTCGGGATTGGGCACCCCGTCGACGAAGACCGGCAACAACAACGGCGGGCGGTGCGGTCCGACGTCGACCATCTCGAGGTGGGTGAGATCCACCGGCCGATGGGTCTCGGTGACGAGGGTGGTCGGTCCGCGGACGTGACGAATCCAGTCGGCGAACTCCTCGACATTGGACACCGTGGCCGACAGCGCGACCATCTGGATGTGCGGTGGTGCGTGAATGATGACTTCTTCCCACACCGCCCCACGCGCGCGATCACGCAGGTAGTGCACCTCGTCGAGGACGACCCAGCGCAGGCCGTCGAGGGTGTCGGAGTGCGCGTAGAGCATGTTGCGGAGTACCTCGGTCGTCATGACCACCAACGGCGCCTCGGAGTTGATCGAGCGGTCGCCGGTGAGCAGTCCCACCTTCGCCTCACCGTGCTCGGCGACCAGATCGTGGTACTTCTGATTCGACAATGCCTTGACCGGCGTCGTGTAGAACGCCTTGTCGCCGTCTCCGAGTGCGCGCCGCAGCGCATGCTCGGCCACGACCGTCTTGCCCGATCCGGTCGGAGCGGCAACAAGTACCGACTGGCCGAGATCGATCGCCGCGATGGCCTCGAGTTGGAAGCGGTCCAGGGGGAACGGGCTGATGTCGGGACCGCTCAAGAGCTTGCGGCGCGGGCCAAACGTCGGTTTCGCAGCCGGCCGAAGACGATCGAGATCTCATAGAAGATGTACATCGGAACGGCGAGGACCATGAGCGTGAACGGGTCACCGCTCGGCGTGATGACTGCGGTGAGCACCACGATGCCGACGATCGCGTACTGACGCCCGGCCCGCAGAGTGCGATTGTCGAGCAGACCGGCCAACTGGAGGAAGATCAACACGATCGGGAACTGGAAGCCGATGCCGAAGGCGGCCATCATCTTCACCACGAACTTCAGATAGCGATCGGGCGAGAAGAAGCTGACGAGGTTCTCACCGCCGATAGTGTCGAGGAATGCCAGGGCGCGGGGCAGACTCCAGTACGCGAGGCCGGCGCCGAAGAAGAACAGGACGACGCCCGACAACACGAAGAGCGCACCCCACTTCCGCTCGCGTGCGTACAGGCCCGGGCTGACGAATCGCCACAGCTGCCACAACAACACCGGCATGGCCAGGGCCAGGCCGGTGTACCCGGCCACGGTGAGCCGGACCGAGAACGGCTCGAGCGGATCGGTGACCAACAGCTGACAGGCCGGGTCGCCGTTCTCGTCGACCGCGTCGGTGAGATTCACATCGCAGACGTCCTGGTACGGCTCGATGAGGAAGTCGAGCGTCGTGTCGTAGAGGAACCAACCGATGACCGCACCCACGGTGATGGCCACCACGCACTTGATGAGGCGCGATCGCAGCTCACCGAGGTGCTCGACGAGGCTCATCCGCCCACTCTCGAGCTCGCGCTCGTGCTGGCTCGTGCTCACGCCGACGAACCGTCGCCGCTGCTGGATGACTCCTCGTCGGCCGCGCCGTCGGTTTCGCCATCGACCGGGCCGTCGACATCACCGAGCGGAGCGGCCTCGTCCTTCTGCTCATCGGCCGGCTTCGGATCCCGCGGCCCCAGCGTGTTGATGCCGCTGAACATGCCGGCCGCCTCGGCAGTCGAGACCTCGGGCTTCTCGGTTCCGGGCTCGTCCTCGCCGGCGACCATCGCCCGGCCCCGTTCACGGGCCTGAGCCTCGATGCGCTCATCGACGCTCATCGACCGCAACGAGCGACGAGTGTCGTCGAGATCGCGCTTGAGGTCGACCATCTCCTCGGGCATGGCCTCCTTGAGCTCGGTCTTGAACTGGCTCGACATCCGCCGGACCTCGGTGAGGAAACTCCCGATCTGACGCGCCGCTCCAGGCAGCTTGGTCGGCCCGAGCACGATCAGGGCCACCAGAAGGATGACGAGGATCTCACCCCCTCCGACGTTGAACATGGTGCGAGCCTACTGCCGGCACCCGGGGCGCACGTGACGCTCAGAAACGACGCAGCGTGTGCTGAGTGGCAGCCAATTGCGGAGCATCGCGGACCGCTTCGCAGCGGCTCGACAACGAACGGGTGCGGTACTCGAGCTGGATGACCGCCTTCATGAGCCCCAGGGTCAGCCACGCGAGCCCGACCGTCGAAGTCAACACGACCAAGGCCGCCACGATCCATGCAACCGACATACCTGGCAACCTACAACAGGTCGAGGCGTCGGCGAAGCGACTCGATGGCGACGTCTATGGCCTCGTCGTCGTCGAGCCGGAGGTGGAATTCGAGGAGGTCGTCGTGGCTGATCGGCGCGCCGGAGTGCTCCTCGAAGAGCTCGAGCGGCAGCGACCAGTTCACCAGACGCACACCCGATGCGACCAGCAGGTCGATGATGTGCGGATCCGCCGATCGACGGACGGCGTAGGCGCATCGAGGGCAGTCGAAGCTGTACTCGCCGGCGTCGGTCGTGTCACAGACACGGACTTCGACGTCGTGAACAGTGAGTTCGACATCGCCGCAGATGGTGCAGCTCGCCCGAATGGTGGTCATGATGCGAGATCCTCCACAGGGAACGATCGGCCGTCATCGGGCCCGACTTGAGCAGAATCTCGTCCCGAGTGGCGGAGTATCCGCCGGGTGAACGACGATGGGGCCGTGGCCCCTCGGATCGATCGACTGCGCGACTCGCTCATCACTTTCGCCCATCGAGGCGCCAAGGCCCATGCCCGCGAGAACACGATCGAGGCTTTCGAGCTGGCACTACGCCTCGGTGCCAAGGGGATCGAGACCGACGCGTGGCTCACCGCCGATGGCGTCGCCGTGCTCGATCACGACGGCGTCATCGGTCGGTTCGGACGTCGCCGCCCGATCAGTGCGATCGAGCGGTCCGCGCTCCCCGACCACATCCCGACGATCGACGAGTTCTTCGAAGCCCTCGGATCCGACTTCGAGCTCAGCATCGATCTCAAGGACGTCAGCGCGGCGGAACCCGTTGTCCGTTCGGTACGCACTGTCGCAGCGTCCGATGCCGACCTCGCCCGTCGTGTGTGGCTGTGCCACCCCGACCTCGATCGACTGACTTCGTGGCGTGAGCGCTGGCCCGAGCTGCGCTATGTGCACTCCCAGCGGTTTCCGCGGCTCACGACGAGCGCCGAGCAACACGCCGCCTCATTGGCCGCTGCCAGTGTCGACGCCATCAACATGCACTACTCCGACTGGACGGGCGGACTGACCACCTTGTTCCACCGTTTCGACATCCTGGCCTTCGGTTGGGATGCCCAGCACGAGCGGGTCATAGAAGAGCTCGTCGACATCGGCATCGATGCCCTGTACAGCGATCACGTCGACCGAATGGTCGCGGTGACCGACCGCAGCGCGGCGACCTAGAGCCAGCCGATGTCGTTGAGGGGCCAGATCCTCAGGAAGGCGCGACCGACGATCGCCTCTTCTTCGATGGGACCGAAACGGCGGCTGTCGGTGGAACCCGTGCGGTTGTCTCCCATCACGAAGTAATAGCCGTCGGGAATGGTGCAGATGTCGTCTCCACCGCACAGCTCACGGGCGGTTTCGTCGAATCCGAGCCAGTTGGTCGCCACGTCGTCGACGTAGGGTTCGCTCAGGCCTCGACCCGTGACATAGACACGGCCGTCGATCAGCTCGATGGTCTCGCCTGGGAGGCCGATGACCCGCTTGATGAGGTCCTCGGTGTTGCTCACCAGGTTCTCGGGTCGTTCGAACACGACCAGATCACCGCGATTCACATCGCCGAAGTCGTACGAGAGCTTGTTCACCAACACCCGGTCGTTGATCTGCAGCGTCGGTTCCATCGACGACGACGGGATGTAGAAGGCTTGGATCAGGAAGGTCTTGACCAGGAACGCGACCGCGATCGCACCGACGATCACCGCGATCCACTCGATGAGCGCACGATTGCGAGCCGTCTTGCCGTCGTCGGTTTCGTCGGGTTCGATCGGAAGCGGAACACCGAGATCGACGTCGGGTTCGTCGAAGACCGACGACGGGCGTTGGCCCGCCACGACAACACCGGAGGCCGTCGCCGAGCCGAGATCGTCGGGCTCTGACCTGCCGCCGATCGGAACCTCGTCTGTTCGAGGGCGGCGTGGCGGTGGTGCCGATTCGGCCGAAGACACATGGGGTCCCCGCTGCGGCCTCGGGCGCGATGTCGGCTCGACCCGGTCCGCAGGCTGCTCGTTGCGGGGTCGTTCGGGGGGCGGACGGCTCTCGTCGCGTGGCCGCCGAGGGGGCGCGGAGGGAGGACCCGGCACGTCGCTCGTGTCGGACGACTTCTCGGCGCTCTCCATCGCCTTGGCGACGATTCGGTCGACCCAATCGGGATCGTCGAGCGAGGCCGGCGGATCACCGTCGGGGTTGGACTGGTTACTCATTGCCTGAGCGACGCTACCCCATGACCGGCGTCTACCCCCTCACTGACGATGATATCGATCACGGATCCTCCTCGCGGCAGCGGCGGCCGCGTCGCCGGGCAGCGAGGCGTCGGCGTCGACGATCGACGCCGACGGGCCGAGGCGCAACAGAAGCCGCTCGAGCCAGGGGACGGCGCTCACCGGCAGGGTCACCCGAACCGAGCCGTCGCCGACCTCGTCGATGCGATCGTGGGGGTAGTAGTCGCCGACCCAGCCGGCCTCGGGCGCGAGCTCCAGCGTGACCCGGGGATCGGCCACAGTCGTCGCGAAAACGGCGATGTCGGGCGGCTCGTCGGGAGGCTCGAAGATCGCGTCGCGGACAACTGCTTCGTCGATCCGATCGACACGGAAGAGTCGGTCGGCTCCCGCCTGGTGGCAGTGGCCGAGCACATACCAGTTGCCATCGACGATCCCCACTCGCTGGGGCTCGATCACCCGGCGGCTCCGGCGATCGCGCCCGAACGAGTAGTAGTCGATCTCGACCTCGCGAGCTTCGGCCACTCCTGTGCGGAGGGCGTCGAGCACCTCGGCGTCGGCACCGCCGAGGGTCACCTCGACGGGGCTGTCGTCACCCAGCCCGAGCGACACCGCCAGCTTGCGGAGTCCACGGCCGAGCGGACCGTCCTCTTCGGCACCGGGTGCCGCCAGCAGACTCTGTCCTGCGGCAACCAGCGCCAGTGCCTCACCCGCCGACAGACGCAGCGAATGCTCGAAGTACTCGGCGTACCGGATCCACACCCTGCCGTCCTCGACCATCACCTCGATGAGCTGGTCGGGGGAGAACGGGTACAGCCCGACGAGGAAGACCACCTCGTTGAGGTCGGAGAGCAGGTCGTCGGGCGGGTAGTCGAACCGCTCCGCCAGCTCGTCGAGCGCCGCGCCCTCGGGCGAGGCTGCCACCGTGGGAATGATCGACAGCAGGCGCTCGAGCCGCTCGCCGGCAGTGAGACGGGTCGCGCTCACCGGCCGGCCAGCATGTCGACCCACGCGATGATGTCGTCGCGTATTTCGGGTGGGCTCAGGACTTCTCCGTGATCGAGCAGTGTCATCACGAACGAACGGAAGGCGACGCCGTCGACCACCAACAGTTCGAAGACGGCGTCTCCGTTGGCGCGATCCTCGATGACGACCGATCGGCCGAGCTCTCGCCGCACCCAGCCGACGTGGTCGGCATCGACGAGCAGCCGGACCGGCACGGGCGGGCCGTCGCCCAGCTCCCACGGGTGCCGCCAAGCGGGTCGACCCGGCGGCTGAACCGGCGACGAACCGATGTCGTCGATCGAAACCTTGCCCTCGATGCGATCGAGACGGAAGTTCCTCTCACCGTCACGAAGCCGGTCGTGGCCGGTCAGGTACCAGCGCCCACGCTGGAGGTCGAGACGCCGGGGTTCGACCGTCCGCCGTTCACCCCGGTAGACGAAGGAGAGCAGTCGACGCTCGCTGATGGCCGCGAACACTGTGTTCACCTCGGGTGACACGGGAACCTCTCCGATCGACTCGAGAGCCGGCTCGTCGCGAGCCACGGTGCCACCCAGTTTGCGCAGCGCTCCGGTGCTCGTTCCGTCGCTGCTGCGTACCGCCCGTGCGGCCAGGTGCAGCGCCGCCAGCTCGTCGGCTTCGAGCCCGGGATCACGCAGGTAGTACTCGTCGGGAGGGATCCGGTAGCCCTCGACCGCAGGGTCGGTTCCCGGTACCGGCTCGACCGACAACGGCACCGCCATCTGACGGAGCTCGTTCTTGTCACGCTCGAAGGCTCGCCGGAACGAGCTGGTCTCCTCGGGGTAGCCCGGGACACGGGTGTGCAGCTCCTCACGCGAGAGCGGTCGCTCGGTGGCCAGCAGCGCCGCCGTCAGGTTCATCAGCCGTTCGAGCTTGTTCACCGCCACGAGAACGTCCTCAGAGCGACTCGATGAGCTTGTCGACGCGCTCGTCGTGGGCTTTGAACGGGTCCTTGCACAACACGGTGCGCTGCGCCTGGTCGTTCAGCTTCAGGTGCACCCAGTCGACGGTGTAGTCGCGGCGGCGCTCCTTGGCCCGCCGGATGAACTCACCGCGCAGCCGAGCACGCGTGGTGCTCGGCGCGTACTCCATGGCGTGGGTGATGTCGTGGTCGTCGCAGACTCGTTCGACCAACCCACGGTTCTGCATCCGGTAGTACAACCCGCGATCGCGATCGATGTCGTGGTACTGGAGGTCGACGAGCGAAACCCGAGCATCACCGAGCTCGAGGCCGTGGCGCGATCGGTACCCCTCGATCAGCTTGTGTTTGATGACCCAGTCGATCTCACGGTCGAGACTGAGCGGGTCGTCGGCCAGCGCGGTGAGACAGTGCTCCCACATCGTGAGGGCCTGCTTCTCGATCGGGTTCAGCTCGTGCCGGGTCGCGAACTTCAGCGCTCGCTCGAGGTACTCGCTCTGGATCTCCAGTGCCGACACCTCGCGCCCGTTGGCGAGGCGAACGCGACGCGTGCAGGTCATGTCGTGGCTGATCTCGCGGATGGCCCGAATGGGGTTCTCGAGCGTCATGTCTCGCAGGACCACGGTTGGTTCCTCGAGCATGCGCAGCATGAGGCTCGCCGCGCCGACCTTGAGAAACGTCGTGTACTCGCTCATGTTCGAGTCGCCCACGATCACATGGAGGCGGCGATAGCGCTCGGCATCGGCGTGGGGCTCATCGCGGGTGTTGATGATCGGACGCGACCGGGTGGTTGCGCTCGACACCCCCTCCCAGATGTGCTCGGCCCGTTGGCTGATGCAGTAGAGCGCCCCTCTGGCGGTCTGGAGCACCTTGCCTGCGCCGGCGTAGATCTGCCGGCTGACGAGGAACGGAATGAGCACTTCGGAGTAGCTCGACAGGTCGTCGCGCCGGTTGGTCATGTAGTTCTCGTGACAGCCGTAGCTGTTGCCGGCCGAGTCGGTGTTGTTCTTGAAGAGGTAGATGTCGCCGTCGATGCCCTCTTCGTGCAACCGTTGTTCGGCGCTTCCGAGCAGCTGCTCGAGGATGCGCTCCCCCGCCTTGTCGTGCACCACGAGGTCATAGATCGAGTCGCACTCGGGCGTCGCATACTCGGGGTGGGAGCCGACGTCGAGGTACAAGCGGGCGCCGTTGGCCAGGAACACGTTGCTGCTGCGGCCCCATGACACCACCCGGCGGAAGAGGTAGCGGGCGACCTCGTCGGGGCTGAGGCGGCGCTGGCCGCGTTGGGTGCAGGTGACGCCGTACTCGTTCTCGATTCCGAAGATCCGTCGCTGCATGCTCCGGTCACGGTACCGGCTTCGACCGACGGAAACCGCCACCACTCAGCCGAGCAGAGCCGCCAGTTCGTCGCCTTCGATGCGCGAGAACGAGCGGCGACCGTTGCCGCGGGCCAGCACCGCGACCTCGAGATCGGGGGCCCGCAGCGTTCCCTCGGGCCCGGCCAGGGCGTTGACGGCCGCGTTGAGTGCGGCCTCGAGCGAAAGGCCGGGCTCGTAGGCGGCAGCCACCCGTTCGCTGATCGCCTCGGCTTCGCCGCCGAGCACGACGTGGGCCGTTTCGTCGTCGACGGTGCCGTCGTAGCGGATGTGGAACATCTGATCGTGTTCTGGGCCCTCGCCGATCTCGGCCACCAGGATCTCGACCTCCATGGGCTTCATCTCGTGAGTGAAGGTCTGGCCGAGGATCTGGGCGTACTGGTTGGCCAGGCTCTGAGCGTCGACGTCCTCGCGGCTGTAGGCGTAGCCCTTGAGGTCGGCGTGACGTACTCCGGCGATGCGGAGCTGATCGAATTCGTTGTACTTGCCCACCCCGCCGAAGGCGATGCGATCATAGATCTCGCTCACCTTCCGCAACGTGTTCGAGCGGTTCTCGGCCACGATGAGGATCCCGTTGTCGTAGGACAATGCCACCAGACTGCGGCCCCGGGCGATGCCCTTGCGCGCGTAGTCGGCGCGGTCCTTCATGAGCTGTTCGGGAGCGACGTAGAACGGAGTGGTCATTGGGTCTGCTCCGTTCGTTCTTGGAGGATGGCCTGGAAGCGGTCCTCGACGTCGTCGTCTTCGAGGGCCGTGAACCCGTCGGCGTCGATGGTGGCCACGATGGGGAAGATGCGGCGTACCAGATCGGGGCCGCCGGTGGCGCTGTCGGAGTCGGCCGCCTGCTCGAGCGCCGACATCGCGAGATCGATGGCGGCCTCGGCGGTCATGTCGGGCGTCCAGCCCAGCTTCAACACCTGGCCGGCATGCAGGCTGCCCGAACCGGTGCTCGCGTGGTTGTGCTCCTCGTAGCGCCCGCCGGTGATGTCGTACTGGAAGAGACGTCCCTGCTCGCGTCGATGGTCGTACCCGGCGAACAGGGGTACCACCGCCAGCCCCTGCATGGCCATGCCGAGATGGTTGCGAATCATCTGTCCGAGCTGATTGGCCTTGCCCTCGAGGCTCAGCGCATTGCCTTCGACCTTCTCGTAGTGCTCGAGCTGGAGCTGGAACAACTTGACCATCTCGACGGCGGGCCCGGCCGCTCCGGCGATGGCGATGCCGGAGTGACGATCGGCGGGAAAGACCTTCTCGATGTGGCGATGACTGATGAGATTGCCCGACGTGGCTCGGCGATCGCCGGCCATGACGACTCCGGAATTCGAGCGGATGGCCAGAACGGTGGTGCCATGGGTGACCGGAAGGCGGTCGCTCACGTTCTCGGTGGGCACGGCCATCTCCAGCCCCGCCCGACGGAGCAGTCCCACGAAGCTGGGGCCGGGGTCATTCGAGGGGTCATAGAGCGGCAGGCTCACTGGCCGCCCTTCTGGATGTAGGACTTGACGAAGTCCTCCGCGTTGGTCTCGAGCACGCCGTCGATCTCGTCGAGGAGATCGTCGAGCTCGGCCTTCAGCTTGTCGCCCGACTCGGAGCTGGCGGGGGCATCGTCGACCTCGACGGTCTCTTCTTCTCGGCTGGTTGAGCGCTGTTTCTGTTCACGTTCGGCCATGGTGTCTCCTTCGGGAGTGATCAGCTGTCGAGCTTGGCCAGCAGGTCTGCTGCGGTTTCACACTCGTCCAACAAGGTACCCACATGGGCCCTCGTACCACGTAGCGGTTCGATCATCGGCACTCGGCGCAAGGCCCCGTCGTCGATGTCGAAGACCAGTGAGTCCCAGTTGGCGGCGACGATCTGATCGGCGAATCGCGCCAGACACGTGCCGCGAAAGTAGGCGCGGGTATCGGTCGGCGGGGTGCCGGAGGCCACGGCGGCGTCGGCGTCGTTCACCAGCGTCTGCATCCCGAGGCGCTCGAACAGCGACGTCTCGGGTCGGAGATCGTGGTACTGCAAGCCCACCGCGGCCAGCTTCGCGTTGCCGATGCGCAGCCCGTGTCGTTCTCTGTAGCCCTCGATGAGTCGGTACTTGGCTACCCAGTCGAGCTGATCGGCCAGGCTCATCGGATCGGTCTCGAGCGCGCCCAACACCTGCTCCCACCGGTCGAGGACATCGGCGCCGACCGCTTCGTCGACGGCCTCGAGACCATGGCTCTGCTGGTAGGCCCGCGCCGCCTCGTACAGCTGCCACTGGACATCGAGAGCCGACTGCTTGCTGCCGTCGTCCATCTCGATGGGTGAGGAGAGTGTGAGATCGACCGATACCTGCTGCAGAGCCCGCACCGGATCGGCGAACACGACGCGCTGAGGGATGGCGTCGTCTTCGACCATGGCCAGCACTATGGCGGTGGTGCCGATCTTCAGATAGGTGGCCAGCTGCGACATGTTGGCGTCACCGACGATCACGTGGAGGCGCCGGTACTTGGCTGCGTCGGCGTGGGGTTCGTCGCGGGTGTTGATGATCGGGCGCTTCAACGTCGTCTCGAGCCCGACCTCCTCCTCGAAGAAGTCGGCCCGCTGCGTGAGCTGGAACGGCACCTCGCGGGAGGGCACGCCGGGAATCTCACACCCGACCTTGCCGGCACCGGTGAACAGCGAACGGGTGACGAAGTGCGCGGTCGCATGAGCGACGATACGACCGAAGGGAGTGGAACGGTCGAGGAGGTAGTTCTCGTGACAGCCGTAGCTGTTGCCCTTCCCGTCGGAGTTGTTCTTGTACACCACGAGGCTCTCGCCGTCGGGCAACAACTGGTCGGCCGCGCGCATGGAGTCGATGGCGATGAGCTCGGCCGCGCGGTCGAACAGCACCACCGACCGGGCATCGCGACATTCGGGCGTCGACAGCTCGGGATGGGCGTGATCGACGTAGTACCGCGCGCCATTCGTGAGTACCGCATTCACCAGATGGGTCTCGACCTCGGGCGCGAGCGAGCCGACCGCGCCGTCACCCCGGATGTCGTTGCCGGGCATCTCGTCGATGAAATCCCACGCGACCTTCGGTGCCGGACCGGCAGTCGATTCGCGATCAACGGCATGCAGGTAGGCCCGAATGAGCAGCGAGGACGCCTCGATCGGGTTCGAGTCGGGCGTGCCGCGGTGCACGATGCCGTACTCCGTCTCGATGCCGCACACCTTCGGGATAGCCATGTCGCGCACGCTAGCGGGTGGTTGGGACCGTTCGGGTGAGCCCTGTCCGATCAGCCCAGAGGGTTCGGGGCGGCCCCGACGACTACCGTCTCGGGCATGGACTTCGGAGCGTTCGTACCTCAGGGCTGGCGACTCGACCTCGTGGACATCCCCGTCGAGGAACAATGGAACACCATGTTGTCGGTGGCCCACACCATCGAAGCGTCAGGGTACGAGAGCCTGTGGGTGTTCGATCACTTCCACACGGTTCCCGTTCCCACCCAGGAGGCCACCTACGAGGCATGGACGCTCATGGCCGCCCTCGCCGCCACCACAAGCACGGTCCGCCTCGGCCAGATGTGCACGTGTACGCCGTATCGGAACCCCGCATACCTGGCCAAGGTCGCGTCGTCGATCGACGCGATCTCGGGCGGCCGAGTGGAGATGGGCATCGGCGCCGGCTGGTACGAGCACGAGTTCGACGGCTACGGGTACACCTTCCGCAAACCCTCCGAGCGAATCGGCATGCTCCGTGAGGGCGTCGAGATCATGCAGGCCATGTGGCGCGACCCCGAGGTGCACTACGACGGCCGGTACTACCAGCTCGCAGGCGCCATTTGTCAACCGAAGCCGGTTCAGGAACCGTCGATTCCGACGTGGGTCGCGGGTGGTGGCGAGCAGCTCACCCTCCGGGTCGTGGCGAAGTATGCGCAGTACTCGAATTGGGGTGGTTCCGTCGAGGAATGGACCCGCAAGTCCGAGGTGCTCCGCGGTCACTGCGACGCAGTCGGACGTGACTTCGCCGACATCACGCGGTCGATGAACCTCACGACGCTGTGCGTGCCCGATGCGGCCGCCGGTGACGAGAAGATGGCGTGGTTCCGCAACAAGATGGCCCCGTACATCGAGCCCGACGACATCGTGAACCGTTACGCGCTCGAGGCCCGCACGCCCGAACAG
>JAHEJN010000014.1 GCA_024638845.1 Acidimicrobiales bacterium
AATGATCAGCACGAGGATCACGAGGCCGGCCACCGACGCGACCCAGAACAGGGGCTGCTGGTACCACGGCTTCCCCGCCTCTGGCGCAGAACCTCCTGGGCCGCCGGCGCCTGGGCCACCGGCGCCCGGGCCACCGGCTCCGGCACCCGGGGCGACGTCGGGCATGGGACTTCCAGGAGCCCCTGCGGCTGGGTCGGTGGGCGGGGTCTGGGGTGTCTCGGGCGTGTCGCTCATGGGCGAAACGCTAGCGGGCCATGACCGCCGGGCTGCGGACCAGGCTGCTCGACCGCGGCCGACGAGAATGACCCGGCCCAGTCGCGTCAGTCGCCGCGGCGGGCTCCGATCCGCAGGCGGTTCCCGTCGGGGTCGGTCAGCTCCACCTCACGTGCCCACGGCTGCTCGCTGACGGCCGCGCCGAACTCGGACGCGATGGCATCGACATCGTCGACCCAGAGGTAGACGAGCGAGTCGGGCGTGGCGTCACCGGTGTGCTCGGACAGATGCAGTTGAGCACCGTTGCGCTCCAGGAACAGGTACAGCGGCAAGCTCGGGGCGAAGCGATGCTCACCGACGACGACGAATCCCATACGCGCGTACCACTTGGCCGTCTCGTTTCCGTCGGATACCCGGAAGATCGGGACCACCTCGTCGGCCACGTCACGACCCGCGATCGGGAGGGCCCATCATCAGTGGGGCCAGCTCGGCGCGACCGTTCATGCCCAGCATCACATAGATGCGCTGGAGATGGTTCTCGACCGTCTTGGGTGTCACATCGAGACGACGGCCGATGTCGCGGGTCGACCAGCCCGACGCAGCGAGGCGCGCAACTTCGAGCTGACGGTCCGACAGCGGGTGTTCGCACGCAGCCAGCAGTGGAGCCTCATACGCCGGGCATCGACCGGAGATCTCGTACGCGGCCAATGCCGCTCGGGCTGCCGCAGCGGAGTCGTCGTGAGCGAGGGCCTCGGCCGCGAGAGCATCAGCGGCCGCGGCCCAGGCGCCGAGCTCCACGAACTCGGCCGCCACCTTGGCCAAGAGGAGCGGCTCGGCGGCGGCAGCCGCGGCGGCATGCCGGGCCAGGAGCTCGACGAGGGGACCCGAGTCGCGAGCCGCCAGTGCGGCCAGCTCCGATGCCGCGTCCTCCGGAAACCCGAACCGCACGGCCGTGTGAAGTGCCTGAGCGCCCCAGACCACGTGCCAGCGCTCGGCGGCCTGCGCTCCGGCCTCGACGACGAGCTCGGCGCCGTCGCTCGGTTGGCCGGACCGGGCGGCGATCCACGCCTCGGCCTGGGCCAACCACACCAGGTTGCGAGCCTCACCACGGCGCGGGTCGGCGCTCGCCAGGTCGAGGAGCTCCCGGGCCCGCGCAACGTGGCCGAGGATCGCGTGGGTGCCGGCACAGAATGCGGTCGAGAGAACGAGCGTGCCGATCGGATCCGAGCCGCGCTGTCGCTCGACGGCCTCGGCGGTATGGACGACGGCACGTTCGAGGTCACCGACGAGCCAGCGGGCCGGCGTGGAGATGTACAGCCAGGGTGAAAGGAGGCGCTCACTGCCGCCGTCGCTGATCATGACCTGCTCGGACAGCTCGATGCCTTCGTTCAGCCGCGCCGCCGAATGGAGCACGAGCACCCGGTTGAGCCCGAGCTGATCCCGCAACAACGGGTGCTGCAACCGCACGACATCGGCGAGGTCGTCGCCGCGGTCGAGCAGCTCGATGGCCCCGTCGACCTTCCCCGTCATGCTCAGGGCCAGCGTGTAGGCCATCAGAACCGGACCGGCGGCAAACGGTGGGAGATCGGCATCGACCAATGTGCCTCCGAGCTCCAGCGCGGTCCCGAAGTCGCCGGCGACACCGGCGACCAGAAGCGACCGAGCCGCCAGCTCGGCCCGAACGGCGGGATCGGTGACTCGCGCTTGCGCTGCCGCGAGGTGACCGGCCGCACGGGCGGGGTCGCCCAGGCCGAAGAGCACGGTGTCGGTGAGCGCGCCGACCACCATGGCAACCTGCTCGTCGGAGCCGGCCGAGTCGAGCGCCCGTTCGAGAACACCGACCGACTCGTCGTGGCGGCCCTGCATGGTCAACGCCCGTCCGAGCACGGCCAGCGCGGTCGAGGTCTCCCCGGCCTCGATCGCCGCGCGTCCGAGACGCTCGGCGGCACCCGGATCGAAGCGATCGACCGCGGCGAGGGCCCCGAGAGTCGCGAGCTCGGGGGGCGGGGTGTCGCCCACGTCGAGCATCCAGGTGGACACCCTCAGGGCATCGACGGGACTCGGGTCGCTGGCACCGAGGCGGGCCGCGATGGCTTTCAGGATGTCGTGCCGGTCGAGGCGCCCGACCTCCTCGCGCATGACTTCGCCAAGCAACGGGTGCGCCATACGCACGACCACCGTGCCCGTCTGGTCGTCGATCTCGATCAGCTGTTGGTGCTCGAGGGTGGTGAGCACATCAGGCTTCGCCACCGCCGTCAGCGTCTCGGCATCGATCGGGTCGGCTATGGCGACAGCGGCGAGGCCGCGTCGCGCGGTCGGATCGAGATCCGCGAGCCGCCGCTGCACGAGGTCCTGCACCCGGCCCGAGGCCGCGATCACGCCCTTCAGATCCCAGTAGTGGGGGCCGCGAACCACCGCTCCGTCGATTCGGGACGTCCACAGGACCTCACGGAGGAACAGCGGGTTTCCCCTGGTGATCTCCCACAGCCGGCTGGCCAACGCAACTGAGATGGGGCCGTCGAGCATGCCCGAGGCCACGGCGTCGGAGCCGCCGCGATCGAGGGGGCCGACATCGATCCGGCGAAGAGACTGATCCTTCCAGAGGGCCAGTACGGCCGGGTCACTTGCGCTGTCGCTGCGGGTGGTGGCCAAGACCACCGCCTCGCTGCCGGCAGCCAGCGCCGCCACGGCGGCGAGCGAAGCGTCGTCGAGCAGGTCGACGTCGTCGACGGTGACCAGCGGCGGCGAACCAGGGGCGGCGACGAGTCGATCACAGAGCTCGTGCACCAGCAGCGCTCGATCGACGGCGCGGACATCGCCGAGCAGATGGGCAACCGCCCCGAAGGCGATCGAGCGCAGAGCCGGCGAGCCGGTGATGGAGTGGACAGCGCGTCCGGACACCGATGTGCGGTGGGCGATCTCGGCCACGATGCGGCTCTTGCCCACGCCCGCTTCGCCGACATAGAGGGCGCTGACACCCGACTCCACCAGCGCCAATCCGGCCGCGACCTCAGATTCTCGTCCTTCGGTCGGCCATTCCACCATGCCCGCAGAGTATGGCCCAGCCCGTGGCTGTGGGTACTCGACGAGCCCGCTTTGGGGGGTGGTTCGTACCGGTTGGGGGTTTCGCCGTCACCGCGGCACCCGCACGATCGGGATGTCGAACGACCGATGGAGGTGTCTTCCGTGCGCAGCAAGTGGCTCATCGTCTTGCTCGTGTTGCTCGTCTTGATCGCCGCATGCGGCGGCGGAGACGACGAGGCCGCGAACGGGCCAGCTGACGACGCCGCCTCGTCGTCGGCCAGCTCGGAGACCGCCGAGTCCGACGTCGAGTCGGCTGACGCATCCCAGGTGGCCCTCCGGCTGCCCGCATGGTGGCCCAGCGACATGCCGGTACCCGAAGGCCTCTCGATCGAGTCGCTCGTTGCCGATGATGTCGAGAGCGTCTACCGGGAACTGACCGGATCATTCCCGGGGGACGATCCGGCGTCGGCTGTCAACGAGTACGCCGGTGCATTGGGCGCGGCAGGTTTCGAGGTCGAGGCGGTGAGCACCGAACAGGGTGTCGTCGTCGCGTCCCGCGACGACGTCCCGACTGCACAATTCCTGATCTCCGAGCTGAACGGCGGTCTCGGGTACGTCGCCACCTTCGTCGACGGTGTCGGTACCGCTGCACCCGACGCCGCCAGAACGGCGACGGGCACCGGCATCGGATCGGCCACGATCGGCGACCGTCAGTTCGACGTGACCGACGGCGACTGCGAGTTGACCGACACCGGCTACCGCTTCACGAGCACCGGCGACGTAGCCATGGGCCTGATCGTCGAAGTGGGCCCTCCGCCCAGGTTGCAGGCCGCGGGCATCCTGCTCGACGGCGGCGACGCGCTCGAGGACTGGTTCGTCGTGGGCGACGAGCCGATTCAGGTCGACATCTGGAGCACGGGCTTCTCGATCGTCGGGTCGGGCCGGGATCTCCAAGCCGGGCCCGATGCTCGATCGACGCCGCTCACCTTCTCGGTGGAGTGCGGAGTGTGAACGGGCGCCGACGTCTCTCGGTGCCGGCCATCGCGGCGATCACCCTGGCCGCACTGGCATCGCAGCCGGCGGTCGCGCAGGACGACGACGGCCTGCTCCCGATTCCACCGGACGCATTCGAGCCCGGGCTCCTGCCCGCTCCCGGCGATGAGCCGCCCGATCCCGTTGCGCCGCTCCCCGAGCCGGAAGGGGAACCCCCGACCATCCCCGACGGCGACTACGTGGGCGCATGGGGTCTCGGCGGCTCGTGGTGGTTGGGCACGGCGGGGTTCACTCTCGTCTGGACCGGTGAGGCATCGGGACCCATCGACTTCAGCGTCGAGGACGACGCCCTCGAGGGCGAATGGTCGATGGAGGGCGCCGCCATCACCACGACGCGCGGGGTTCCGGTCGCGGCCGAGGGATCGACGCTCTGGTCGGCCACCGGCACGATCAGCGGGAGTGGGCCCTACACCACTGACGGGTCCGGCTCGGGCACATCGAGTGCGACCGTCGTGGCGCCCGGTCTCGGCCCCCAGACTCGGACCGAGAGCTACTCGTTCTCCGGTGCCGGCCAGCTCGACCACCTGCTGGTGGTGTGCGGTCAGGTCAACGGGAGCTGGCAGCAACGCTTCGACGAGGCCTTCGCCGGCAGCGGCATCCAGCACTCGATCACGACGTACCTGTCGGCGATCCAGATCGACAGCGACGATCCGTTGGACACCGAGGTGGCTGAGCTCACCGAGCTCGTTGCCTCCGCCAATCTCGTACAGCCCGACTTCTCGAACCCGGGACCGTCGCTCTCGAGGCTCACGCAGATCGTGGCCCAGGCCGAGGGCCTCATCGCCGATCTCGGGTTCGACTTCACCGAGTGCGACCCGGGTGAGAAGTTCATGCGCATCATCACCGGACGGGTGCAGGACATCCTCAACTCGTACCTCGTCCACTGGCTCGGACAGGGACCTGGAATCGACCTGGCCGACTTTCGTCAGGCGATCACACTGGGTTTGCGTTCGGGTGCCATCGGTGGCGGCGGGCCCGACCCGGCGGGGTCGTTGTTCCTGCAGTTACAGGCGGAGGACATCCTGCAACGTGAGTTCGACGACGCGGTCGGAGACGACCTGCTCGGAACCGGCAGCGACCCCGACCGGGTGATCGAGGTCGTCCTCGTCGCCGAGCAGCTCGGGATGACCCTCGACGACCCCGCGTCCACGTCGGAAGTGACCGCACCGGATGTGTGTCTGGCCCTCGGCCTCGAGGTCTCGGCATGCTGACGTGGCGCCGCCTCGCGGTCGGTCTGACGGCACTGCTCCTGGTGGTCGGATGTTCGAGCTCGGCCGAATCCGATGCCCAGTCGACCCCATCCGAACCTGCGTCGGCGGCGCCGTCGGAGTCCGCAGCCGAGTCCTCCGAGGAGGACTCGGCACCGACGCCGGTGCCGACGGCAACGCCTGCGCCGACGCCCACGGCGACACCCGCTCTCCTCGTGAATGCCGACGGAATCGACGAGATCGAGCTCCTCACCGGGGTCGAGGGCAACGACGCCTACGCCATGCTCGAGTGGGTGGGCCTCGACGCGGCGAGCGAGTACACCGTCACCGTGTTCACCGCCGATGGGCGGCCATGGTGGGCCTGGTCCGGGCCGGAGACCTCGGTACCGCTGGGCGGGCTTCGTACCGAGGTCGATCTGGGTGGTCCCCGGGCCGGACCAGGCGTCACCTGGTTCGTTGTGGGGCGAGACGGCGACGGACGGCTCGTGGGCGTCAGTTCGCGGAGGGCCGTGGCCTGATCGCAGCACTCATCGGATGACTAGTCTGAGGGATCCATCGACAGACCGGCCGGGAGGTCCATCTGATGAGTGAGGATTCCCAGAGGCGGCCCGGGCCGTTCAGTCGCCTCGTCGGATCGGTCGTCTCGCCGGTGGTCGACTCGGTCGATGTCGACCACATCGTCGAGCGGATCGACGTGAACGACGTGGTCAGTCGGGTCGACCTCGATGCGGTCATCTCAGATCTCGACCTCAACGCCATGCTCGACCAGATCGATCCCGACCGGCTCCTCGACCGGCTCGATCTGAACCGGCTGCTCGACCGGCTCGATCCCGACCGGCTCCTCGACCGGCTCGATCTGAACCGGCTGCTCGACCGGCTCGACGTCGATCGCCTGATCGGACGGGTCGACATGAACGCGCTCGTGCAACGGGTCGACCTCGATGCGGCCATCGACGGAGTCGACCTCGATCGCGTCATCGGCCGTGTCGATCTCGACGCCGCGGTCGACCGAGTCGACCTCAATCGCGCCGTCGACCGGGTCGACCTCGATCGCGTGATCGGTCGTGTCGATCTCGACGCCGCGGTCGATCGGGTCGACCTCAATCGCGCCGTCGACCGGGTCGACGTCAATGCAGTAGTCGAACGAACCGAGCTCGGTGCGATCATCGCCCGGTCGACCACTGGCGTGTTCGGCCAGCTACTCGACGTGGCCAGGACACAGGTGATGGGCGTCGACCAGGTGGTGCAGTCGGTCCCGGCCCGTCTCCTCCGCGGTACCCGTCGCGAGATTCCGGAAGTCCCCGGGCCCGCCCCGAGCCCGGTCGAGGTTCCGCCCGACAGGGTCCTGACATCGGAGGAACGGGCGGTCGCCTTCCAGGGTCGCTATGCCGGTTCGGTGTCTCGCTTTCTCGCCTTCGTCGTCGACCAGTTCACCATGGGTGCTCTATTCGCCCTTGGCTCACTCCTTGTCTCGGCGGCCCTCACCGTTGTCATCGGCACCGACCTGACGCTGTCGGCGGATCGACTCCTGATCGTGATCGCCTACGCCTGCTGGGCTTTCGTCTACTACGCCGGGTCGACCGCGGCGACGGGAAGAACCATCGGCAAGGCGATCCTGGGCCTCCTCGTCGTCGACGGCACCGGCCAGCGGCTGACCGCAAAGACCGCGGTGGTGCGAACACTCGTCTTCCCGATCAGCTTCCTCCTCTTCGGCATCGGCTTGATCATCGGCCTGTTCCGGCCCGACCGCCGAGAGCTCCACGACCTCATCGCCGACACTGCGGTCATCTACCACTGGGACGCAGCCATCGCCGCCCGGCGCGACAACAGCTGAGGTCGGCCTTCGTAGACCTCGGGTCGAGGCCCAGGTCGCTGACCTGGGCCTTCGCTTTGATTCCGCCGCCCGTGTAGGAAAGGGTGTCCCGACAGGCAACGACTCGGCGCAGACACTGCGAGAGGACTTCACCGATGCTGGAGCAAAGGAGTCCGCACACCAATGGATGAGAAGTGGATCTGGGCATCGATCGCTGTCGTCGCCGGTCTGACCCTCGGTTCGGTCTGCGGATTACTGGTTCGCCGGCTGCTCGGACGTCCGGGCCGCCGGCCTGCGCTCCAGCAAGTCGCGGCACCGGCCAGCATCTTCGTGTTCTGGGTGCTCACCGCGGCGGGTGCGCTGGTCGCCATTGCCGTCTCGAGCCCCGACACCCTCCGACCCATCCCGGCCGACGTTCTCGCCTGGCTGCCGAACGTTGCGATTGCCGGCCTGCTGTTGCTCGGCGGCTATGCGCTCGGCCTGATGGTGGCCACCGCGGTCGGTCGAATGGTGACTCGAGCATCCGGCACCAGGCATCGGGGGCTCGAGCGGGCCACACGCACGGCGGTGTTCGCCGGTGCCGTCGTTCTCGCTCTCGGGCAGCTCGACGTCGACACCACGACGCTGAACATCCTGATCGCGGCTGCGGCGTTCGGATTGGCGGCGGCCCTGGCCGGGATCGCCATCGTCGGCGCCCGCTCGGTCGCGCCCGATGTCGCGGCGGGCCGAAATCTTCAGCGGACCCTTAGCGTGGGTTCACGGATCGAAACCGGTTCGATCACGGGCACCATCGCCGAGCTGGGCATCTCGCATCTGGTGCTCGACACGGGTGCGGGCGTGATGCACATGCCGTACAGCCTGATCGCCGGCCAGCCGCTCCTGATCATCGAGGCCGCAGAGGACTGACCTCGATCGCGGGGTCAATCAGCGGTCCTGCAACCGTTGCAGGAGGCCTATGAAGATGTCGGGGCGCTGGAAGATCATGCCGATCAGCCAGCCGATCGCGGCGAAGCCGAGCACCACGAGGACGGCGACGCCGTCCCACGCGACCCAGATCACCGCGACAAGTGCGCCGGCAAGCGCCCCGAGGGTTGCTTTGTTGGTCATGGACATCTCTTTCTCCACTGGTTAGCGCACTCGTGGCGGTTTGGGGTGATGGACGACCAGGAGGTTCACGCCGAAGTCGGCGAGGCCGAGGTTGATCCAGAACTCGTGGCCGAGTCGGGCTCGGGCTTGGTTCTCGATGTCGGTGAGGTTGGCCCGATCGTCGATCTCGATCGTGACGTGGGTGGTCTTGCGACCGATGCGTGCGTCGACGTCGACGATGCCGTCGATGCCGCTCAGCTCGTGTCGAACCGCCCCGATCGCCGCGCGACCCCGGATACTCGTATCGCCGTCGTGGGCGCTGTTGACCTCGTGCACGGTGTTGAGTCCCTTCTTCGGAGGAGCCAGTTGAGCCGCGATCATCGCGACTCCGACGACGGCCAGAGCAGCGCCGACCACGCCGGAGAGCCAGAGCCCCCAGGTGGGGAAGAGAGCCGTGTCGAGCAGATCGCCGAGGTCCCGTCGCCACTCACCGCTGATGATCTCGGTTGCCTCGAGGATCAGGAAGACGCCGACTGTCGCGATGACGCCGATGCCGACGAGTTGGGTGGCTCGGCGCAGGGCGGTCATCGGACCCGCCGCCTCGCGGTCATCCGTCGGGGAATCGAGCTGACGATTCGACCCGACCGGCACGGCAACGAACGAGCCTCAGTGATTTCGTCGACGCCGTCGCGGAGCTCCTTGACCGACCCCATCACCGTCGGGTCGGGCGTGATGATGTTCAGGTCGACGCGGCCGTTTCGCCGGACGCGTACGTCCACGTCGTTGCGTCGATCGATGTGTTCGAGCTGCCGCTCGAAGGCGTCTTCGAGGGTGGCGCGGTCCAGCTTGGTCCAGCCGTGCCGGCGACGGGTCGTGATGACCCGACGGTCGGGCCCGACCGACCGAAGCGCGGCCACCAGCAGCACCAACGCGATGATCACCAGGGCCCCGCCGACGAGCACTGCGGCCCCCGGGCTCGGTCGAGTCTCTATCCAGTCGACCATGTCGCCTAGGCGACCTCGGCTGATCAACGGATCGGTTTCGAAGCTGAGCAGGAGCAACTGGGTGGCCGCCACCAGAATGAGGGCGGCCACCCCGATACCAACGACCCGCAAGGCGGTTCGACGAAGCAGCACGTGACGACGCGGTCCGGTTTCGGTTCGGGCCGCTACTCGACGCGGCTCTGGGTCTTGTCCTCTTCGAATTGGAGGTCGTCGACCTCGATGTTGACCTCTTTGACGATGAGGCCGGTGTCGGTCTCGATTCGGGTGATGACGTTCTCGCGAACCTCTTGGGCCAACGAGGGGATCGGATAGCCGTAGCGGACGAGAATCACTATGTCGATGGCCGCTTCCTTCTTGCCGACCTCGACGTTCACACCCTGGGTGAGCGATTCCTGTCCCGGCTTCACGCGCCCGAGAAGGCGACGGAAGGTCGCGCCCATACCGGCGACGCCTTCGATCTCGCGGGCGGCGTGGCCGGCGAGCTTGGCGACGACCTCATCGGAGATCGTGGTGATGCCGCGCTCGGTCAAAAGCGTCAGACCGGTCTCGGTTCCCTGGGTTTTCGCCGTCACGTCGACGACGTCGGTGTTGGTTGCCATGTGAGTTCCTCCTGAGGAGCAGTGGTGAATGCTTCAGTGGGGTAACGCACGGGGAAGAGCCCGGTCGCGCCCGTCGGAGGAGAATCTCGGAAGAAGCTGGGTCAGGAGTCGTCCGAGTCAGGCCGAGAGCCATCGAGGTTCTCGTCGGTGACCAGCATGGCCTGGCCCACATGGAAGCCCAGACCCAGCAGGTCGGCCATGAGCGACACTGTTCCGTAGTTGTCGATCCGAGTCCGCACTCCTTGGGCGACCCGGTCGGTGAAATCCGGTTGCGGCGTGACCAGGCGATCTATCGCTTCGGTGTGAACCCTCTCGAGTGCCGTCATGGCTTCGAGTCGTTCTGCCACCGACGGATCGGTCTCGATGGCGTCTCCCACGCGGGCGGGCCGACCGGTGTCGAGCCACCGACGCAACGAGCGGTCGGTGACCTTGCGTCTCATTGCGCCTCCCATGCTTCGAGCTCCTTCTTCAGGGCGTGCCGGGATCGGTAGAGCTTGGCCTTGACCGCCGACGGCGTGAGCTCCGTGATCTCGGCGATCTCCGCGTACGAGAGGTTCTCGCTCTCCCGCAGCACGATCAGGAGACGAGACGGCTCGTCGAGATGCGACAGTGCCGCTCGAACCGCATCGACCCGCTCCCGGCCCTCGACAACGCGTTCGACATCAGGAGCATCCGACGCCACCTCGCCCCACTCGTCGCGGGCAAAGGAGCGATTCTCCTTGCGCATCACCGAGATCGCACGATTCCGTGTGACCCGCCGAAGCCAGCGCACCGGGACGTCGTCGTCCCAGCTCGGCATCGACGTCCACGCCTGGAACAGAGCATCCTGGACCACGTCTTCGGCCAGGCCGTTGTCGTGGGTGACGGCATAGGCAACGCGGTAGAGCAACGGGCCCAGGTCGTCGGCCAACTCGCGGATCTGATCATCCGACGCGGCCCGCTCACCACGACCATTCGCATCAGCGCCCGGCCCGACCGGCAGTCCCGTCAACGACAACAGACCCACCGTGACCGCCAGCGCAACCATCAGGACGATCACGACGTCGTCCGGACGGGGAGAATCGAGCCGACACACGGCATGCGGCACTGCACATCGACCAGTAGACCCCTGAACCGGTGCCGATGGAAGGATCGTCTCACGCGTTCACTGACGCATGACAGCCGTGCGGGTCGCGCCCGTGACCGGTCGATACTGTTGACATGGACCCAGACGAGACGACTCTCGAGCAGCTGCTCCGCGCAATCCGGCGCGCCGCCGCCGCGCCGTTGCTCGCCTGGGCCCGGCCACCCCAGCGCCTCAGCGGAGGCTTCTGGGCCCAGATGTGGCGCATCCGTCTCTCCGACACCAGCGAAGGGCTCGAGGGCGAGCTCGTCGCGCGAGTCATGCCCAACGCCGAGGTCGCCGCCCGCGAGACCGCCGTTCAGGCCCATCTCGCCGATCACGGCTACCCGACTCCCCACGTTCGCCTCGCCGCTGGACCCGGGCCCGACCTCGACCGGGCGTGGATGCTGATGGACCTCGCCCCTGGCAAACCCCTCCTTGCCGGCCTGTCGGGGCTCTCGGCCCTGATCCGGCTCCCGCGACTCGCCCGCAGCCTCCCCGACCGGCTCGCCCGGCACGCCGCCACCCTCCACCGCATCGACCCCGGCCCGCTCCGCGACCAGGACCTGAGCGCCACGGCCCGCCTCCGAAGACTGCACGATCAGGCAACTGGAATCGGCCGGGACGATCTCGCGGCGAGCGCCGAATGGCTCGAGGCCAACCGACCCGACTTCGGCGGTTCGGTGATCTGCCACGGCGACCTCCACCCCTTCAACATCCTCACCGACCCGGGCGGCGACACCGTCCTCGACTGGTCGGCCACCCAGATCACCGATCCGGCCTACGACGTCGCCTTCACCCGGCTCCTGCTCGGCCATCCCCCACTTGGCGCACCGCGCCCACTCGAACCAGTCATTGCGTTCGCCGGAAGAGCGCTCGCCGCCCGGTTCACGCGCACCTACGACGACCTCGCACCCAGACCGGTCGACGAGGAGAGGCTGGATTGGTTCACCGAGCTCCATGCGCTCCGCATGCTCACCGAGGTTGCGGTGTGGTACGCGCAAGACGAGGTCGACCTCCACCGCGGCCATCCGTTCCTCACCCTTCAGAAGCCACTCACGGCTCTCCTGCATCACCCGGGCTCGGGCGGCGCCCGAACAGGCCGCGAGCCTTCAGGGTCATGACGACCACTCCGTCCTGATTGGTCATCGTCGATTCGGTGAACACGGTGCCGCGGGTGGGGTCACGCTCCGATGGCCTGGCATCGACGACGGTGGTGATCCCGGTGAGCGTGTCACCCGGTCGAACGGGGGCCCGCCATCGCAGCTCGTCGATGCCCGGCGATCCTCGACCGTCGGTGTCGGGCAGGATGACATCGGCGTACATGCGCATCCACAGCGAACCGGTGTGCCAACCGCTGGCGATCAGGCCACCGAATGACGACGCAGCAGCGGCGACCTCGTCGGTGTGGAACGGTTGAGGATCGAACTGGGTGGCGAATTCGATGATGGCCTCCCGGGTGACGGTGACCGATCCGAGCTCGAACACCCGGCCCGGCGTGAAGTCCTCGAAGTAGACCGACGGCATCGATCAGGTCTACCAAGGTCGTCCGCCTCTGGCGAGGATCTGACCACGCTTGCTCGTCCAGACCACTTCGACGCGGCACTGCGAGTCCGCGTCGGACTCGGTCAGAACTTCCCGGAGTTGACCCAGCTGTCTCTGGCAGTGATCTCCTCGACGACGTCCCAATGTTCGACGATCTTGCCGTGCTCGACGCGGAACAGGTCGATGACTGCGTGACGCTTGGCGTCGAGCTCGCTCTCGGCGAGGACGGCGACGAAGTTCCCGGAGCCGACCAACTTGTGCACCTCGATGTAGCGCATCGCCGATCCGGTCGCGAAGGCCCGGAGCGAGGCGATGCCGTCTGCGATCTCGGGATTGTGTTGCGCGATGTCGTCGATCACGAAGTCGGACAGGCGGTCGAAGTCACCGGCAACGAGGACCTCGTCGACGAATCGGGTGACCAACTGCTTGTTGGCCTCGGTGTCGTCGAGATCGGTGGGTTCGGTGGGCCCGTCGATCTGACTGCGACTGCCGGTGGCAGTGTCGCGAAGCTCGTCGATGATGTCCCAGTGCTCGATGAGGTTGCCGTGGTCGTCGGTGTCGAAGATGTCGGCCGTGACGTACCGGTACCGACCGTCGTTGAGGGTCTGCACGACGTGGAGGAACACATGGCGGCCGTCCTCGAACGCCCGGATGATCTCGACGTCGCGTACCGGGTTGCGCTCGGTGAAGTCGGCGAAGAACTCGATGAAGCCCTCCTTGCCGTCGCGGACCGGTGTGGAGTGCTGGGTGTACCGATCTCCGGCGTAGGCGTTGATGGCTTCGACGTAGTTGCCGTCGCGGATTGCCTCCAGGTAGAGGGAGGTGGCGTTGTCGAGTCGTCGTCCCATGAACATCGCTCCGTGAAGTGGAGTGGCGCATGCCTCGCGCCTTTCACACGGATGGTACGACTCGAACAACACGGGCTCCCCGACCGTCGTCGACGCTCTGGCCACCGACCTCGGGCAGCGGTGACCTTCTGCTCTGGGCCCAAGGGGATCTCGTTGACACCCTGGAGCCATGTTCTCCGACGGCGTCGAAGCCGGCCATCACCCGGCTGAGCGTTCGGGCAGTCCTCGGCCGCGGATGAAGCTCGGTCTGGCCGGCGACACGATGCTCGGCCGGACGGTTGCCGAGCACCTGGCCCGTGACGGGCCCGGCTCACTCTTCGCGGACGAAGTGGTGGCCGTGGCCCACGAGGCCGATCTGTTCGTCGCCAACCTGGAGTGCGCCGTCTCCGAACGTGGTGAGCGGTGGGCCGACCCATCCAAGCCGTTCTTCTTCCGGGCGCCGCCGATGGCGGTCGAGGTCCTCATCCTGCTCGGCGTCGACTGTGTGACGCTGGCCAACAACCACGCGCTCGACTACGACGTCCCCGCGCTGCTGGACACGATCGACCTGGTCGCCGAGGCGGGCATCGCCGTCGTCGGTGCGGGCCGCGACCGGGCCACCGCACGAAGCCCGGCGGTGCTCGAGCACGACGGGCTCCACATGGGGGTGGTCGGTGTGACCGACCACCCCGAATCATTCGCCGCAGGGGAACATCACCCCGGCGTGGCCTTCGCCGACCTCCGGACCGGTACTCCGCCATGGCTCATCGACACGGTGCAGGCGCTCGACACCGAAATCGTCCTGGTCACCCCTCACTGGGGGCCCAACATGGTGCCGGCGCCACTCCCCCACGTCCGCTCGGCGGCGGCTGCGCTCCGCAACGCCGGTGCCACGCTGGTGGCCGGACACTCGGCCCACGTGTTCCACGGCGTCGGCGACGCCGTGCTGTTCGATCTCGGCGACTTCATAGACGACTACATCCGCCACCCGATCCTGCACAACGAGCTCGGCTTGTTCTTCCTGGTGACCTTCGAGGGAAGCCAGCCCGTCGAAGTCGAAGCCGTGCCACTCGCGCTCGACTACTGCCACACCCGCCTGGCCGACGACGACGAGGCCGCGTGGATCGCCGATCGGTTCACGACCGCGTGCGCTGCGCTGGGCACCACCGTCGAGACGCGCGACGATCGTCTGGTGGTGCACTTCGACCCACCGACCGACGACGGCGCGTGAGCAATCGCGGCCACCGCAGTGTCGCCCACACCGCCGATGTGATCATCGAGGCATGGGGGCCCGACCTGGCCGCGTGCTGCGAAGAGGCCGTGGCCGCGCTGGTCGACACCTACCTCGACGCCGTCGTCCCTCACGCTGCGGTCGAGCGGCGCGCCGTCGTGGTCGGCCCCGGATCGCCCGAAGCGCTTCTCGTCGACCTGCTCGACGAGATCATCTTCGTGCTCGACACCTCGCCGCGGGCACCGGTCGGCGCCGACGTCCGCCTGGTGGGAGACGACGAGCTCGCCGTCGACGTGGCCCTCGCCGACGTGGCATCGGTCGAACCGACCGGGTCGGTTCCCAAGGCGATCTCGCGATCGGGCCTGCTCGTGGAACACGACGCCGCCGGCTTTCGCTGTTCGGTGTTGGTCGACGTGTGACCGGAGTCAGCCCTTGACCACGCCCAGCGGCACCAGTCGAGCGACCCGACGGGCCAGGCCCGCTCGTTCGACGGTCTCGACCACCGCGTCGACGTCCTTGTAGGCGTACGGCGCCTCTTCGGTCAGGCCGTGGCGGGTCGCCGAGCGCACCTCGATGCCCATGGCCCGGAGCTCCTTGCGCAGTTCGGCCGCCGACGTCATCTTCCGCGCCTTGGTGCGGCTCATCGTGCGACCCGCGCCGTGGCAGGCCGAATGGAAGGCTTCGCCTCCGGGCTCGCCGACCAACACGTACGAGGCCGTTCCCATCGAACCCGGGACCAACACCGGTTGCCCGACCGCGGCGAGATCGGCGGGCAGATCAGCATGCCCGGGCGGGAGCGCCCGGGTCGCGCCCTTGCGGTGCACGCACAGTGTGCGCCGACGCCCATCGATCTCGTGCTCTTCGAGCTTGGCCAGGTTGTGCGACACGTCGTAGAGCAGGTCGAGGCCGGGAGCGCCCGGCAACCTTGCGGCGAACGCAGCCCGCGCTGCCTGCGACAGCAGCTGGCGGTTGGCCCGGCCGTAGTTGGCCGCCGCGGCCATCGCCGCCATGTACGCCGTGCCTTCGGGTGAGTGCACGGGGACGCACGCGAGCTGCCGATCGGGCACCTCGATGCCATAGCGGCCCATGGCACCCTCCATCTGGCGCACCTGGTCGGTGCAGATCTGGTGGCCGAGCCCACGAGAACCGGAGTGGATCATCACGCACACCTGGCCCACGCGCAGGCCGAACGCCTGGGCCACCGACGGATCGAGGATGCGGTCGACAACCTGCACTTCCAGGAAGTGGTTGCCCGAGCCGAGACTGCCGACCTGGTGGAGGCCACGAGACCGTGCCCGCTCACTCACCACATTCGGATCGGCCCCGGCGAGCACGCCACCGTCCTCGCACCGCTCGAGATCGCGAGCCACACCATGGCCCTGTTCGACCGCATACACCGCGCCGCCGGTGAGCACCAGCCCGAGTCGGCGATCGGACAGCTCCCACATCGCCCCCGGCCCCATTCCCTTCGGCACCGAGCGGCTGAGCTCGTCCATCAGCGCCGCCAGGTGCGTTGTCACGTCGCCGCTGGTGGCATTCGAGGTCAGCAGCCGCACGCCGCAGGAGATGTCGAACCCGACGCCACCGGGCGACACCACGCCACCGGCGTCGACATCGGTGGCCGCCACTCCACCGATGGGGAAGCCGTAGCCCCAGTGCACGTCGGGCATCGCATACGACGCACCGACGATGCCCGGCAATGTTGCGACATCGGCCACCTGTTGGAGCGTCCGATCGCCGGCGACATCGGGCAACAGCTCGGCCGACGCGAACACGATGCCGGGCACGCGCATCGCACCCGTACGCTCGATGCGCCACCGCCACGGCGACTCCTCGATGAGCCCGATGCGGCTCGCTGCGCCTTTGTGGGCACCCATGCCGCCCCCTTCTGCGGTTCTCCAGCCTGCTCGCAAGGTACCCGCCGCGGTCAGACGGTCGTAGAGGCCAAGGACCTCGCCGATCACCTCGGTCGGGCGGTAACCCATCCGAGGTCGGACGAGATTCGCACTCCGGTGCGTGGATCGTGCAGCGGGGTGACGAACTCGCGCAGGGCTCCACAGAACGTGTCATAGCCGACTGCCTCGATGGCGGGGATCGCAGGCCCGGCTGCCGCGAGCGAGCGGATGGCCGTTTCGATGTCGGGCCACTCGTTCGTCACTTCGACGGTTCCCCGCGCTTGGACCTCGAATCGGGTCCGCCCGAGCATGGCTTCGACGACGTCGCCGGTCTCGCCCAGTTCCATCGTCGCCGACTGGTGACTCACCGGCGACAGCTCGATGATCTTCATGAAGTACGGCAGCAGCCCCATGCGGTCGAACGAACCCCAGAACGTCATCCCCAGCTGTCCGTCGGTAGTGAGCACCCGGCGGGCCTCGGTGAGCGCGTCGTCGCATCCGTTCCAGATCCCATTGAAGCTCGTCACCACGTCGAAGCGACCGTCTTCGAACGGCAGGGCGAACATGTCGCCGACCCGGAAGTCGCCCTCCGGGGTGCGGGCCCGCGCGATGTCGATCAGGGTGGTCGACGCATCGAGCCCGCTGACCGAGGCCCCACGGCGGGCTGCGACGTTTGCGGCCAACCCCGAGCCACAGGCGACATCCAAGCAGGACGTTCCCTGGCCCACACCCAGCTGATCGAACAGCAGGTGGTTCGCCGGCAGGGCATAGGGCTCGAACTGGTAGGCCCACTCCTTGGCCCGCGCTCCCCAGCCGCGTCCCGCTTCCATCCAAGCGCTGCGCCGCGCCTCACCGGTCGATGTGGCCAGAGTGCTGACGATCATCGGATCCCCCCTTTAGATAGCACGATCGGTCGTGCTACTTAGACAGTACGACCGATCGTGCTATCTTGTCAACCGATGCCCCAGCGACGGACCAGAGCCGACGGCGAACGCACGAAACAGCTGATCCTCGACACCGCCGTTCGTCTGGCGACCATCGAAGGACTCGACGGACTCAGCATCGGCAAGCTCGCGAGCGCCACCGACGTCAGCAAGAGCGGCGTCTATGCCCACTTCGACTCCAAGGAAGGCCTGCAACTGGCCACAGTGGACACCGCACGCGCCCTCTTCGTCGATGTCGTGGTGGCTCCTGCCTTCGAAGCGGAGGGACTCGACCGCCTCTGCGCACTGTGCGAGTCGTTTCTCTCCTACGTCGAGCACCGCACGCTCCCGGGCGGCTGTTTCTTCGCCGCCGCCGCTGCCGAACTTGGCGGGCGGCCAGGCCCACTGAAAGAGCGCGTCGCAGAGAACCAGCGGGATTGGATCGGCGTTCTCACCGACGCCGCCGAAGCTGCGAAGTCGAACGGACAGCTCCGTGCCGACACCGACGTGGCAGTCCTCGTGTTCGAGCTCAATGCCCTGGTGGTAGCGGCGAACACCGGCTTCATCCTCCACGATGACCCGGCCATCATCTCCCAGGCCCGAGCCGCCGTCGCTCGAGTGCTCGCCGCTGCCACACCCGCCTGACAACACATCGTCCGAAAAGCGACACAACCCGCTCGGGACACGAAGACCTCGATGGTGGCCAAGTGCTCCAGGGGCGGCGACCGTCAACGGGTGAAGCGTGACGCTCGCCGTTCGGTGCGCCGTCGCCGGCGGGAGTGAGCGATGGCGAGCGGGGCGGTGGGCTCGGGGAGGCGTTGATAGAACCATCGTTTCGTGGTGTCGACCAGGACGAGGTAGGCGGCGGCGAGCAGCACGATGGTGCCGAGCAACGCCGGTGATGGTGCGGTGAACCCGAAGGTGCCGGCGAGGGGGCTGTACGGGAACGCGACGGCGACCGCCGCGCACCCGAGGGTCGACGCGAGCAGTGGCAGTGCCGGGCGACTGGTCCAGAACGGTGAGCGTCGGGTTCGGATGACGAACACGACGAGGGTCTGGGTGAGGAGCGACTCGACGAACCAGCCGGAGCGGAACAGCTCGGGGTTGCTGCGGGCGCCGAAGGCGACGATCAGGATGGCGAACGTCGTGAAGTCGAAGATCGAGCTGAGCGGCCCGAAAACGGTCATGAAACGGCGGATGAACCCGATGTCCCAGTGCGCGGGCCGGCGGAGCTGTTCGGGGTCGACGTGGTCGGACGGAATGGTGGTTTGACTGATGTCGTAGAGCAGGTTGTTGAGCAGCACCTGGGTGGGCAGCAACGGCAGGAACGGGACGATGAGCGAGGCGCCGACGAGGCTGAACATGTTGCCGAAGTTCGACGAGGTCGCCATCAGGACGTACTTCATCGTGTTGGCGAAGATCCGCCGCCCTTCGACCACCCCGTCGGCGAGCACGCCGAGGTCCTTGCGCATCATCACGATGCTGGCGGCGTCCTTGGCGACGTCGGTGGCCGTGTCGACCGAGATGCCGACGTCGGCGTGGTGCAGGGCCACGGCGTCGTTGACACCGTCGCCGAGGAACGCAACCGTCGAACCGAGTGAACGTTGGGTGCGGATGATGCGTGCCTTCTGATCCGGTGTCACCCGCCCGAACACGGTCGTGTCGGCGAGCGCGGCTGCCAGTGCTGCGTCGTCGAGGGCAGCGATCTCGGTGCCGGTGAGCACGCCGGACATGGGGAGCCCGATCTGTTCGCCGAGGTGGCCGGCGACGGCCGCATTGTCGCCCGTGACGATCTTGACCCGGATGCCCAGCCGGCGGAGCCGTTCGAGGGAGGCGGCGACGTCGGGTTTCGGTGGATCGAGGAACGTGACGAAACCTGCGAGCTCGAGATCGGCCTCGTCGGCGAGCTCGAGCCCGGTCCGATCCGGGTCTGGGAATGTTCGTGTCGCGACGGCGATCACCCGCAGCCCGGCGGCGAAGACACCGTCGAGGAACGCGCGGCTGCCATCCGGAATCGAGTTGCAGCGGCCGAGCACCGCTTCCGGGGCGCCCTTGGTGATCTGGGTGCGGCCCGACACCGGGTCATCGACGAGAACGGAGGTCAACCGCCGGTCGTGATCGAAGGGGAGCAGTGCGAGGCGCGTCGATTCGGTGGTATCGGGGCCCGCCGGGTCGTCCCAGAGCGCCCGGTCGAGCGGGTTGCCCCCGCTGACGACGTCGCCGTCGTGGGCGACGTCGCTGCACAGGCGGGCGAGCCGCCAGACGCCGAGATCGTCGCCACCGGTCGGGTCGGTCGATCGCTCGAGGGTGATCCGACCGGCGGTGAGCGTGCCGGTCTTGTCGGTGAACAAGACGTCGATGTTGCCGAGATCCTCGATCGCGACCAGGCGCTTGACCACCACCTCACGCTCGGCCAGCTCCGCCGATCCCCGGGCGAGCGACAGCGACACGAGGGCGGGGAGCAACTGCGGCGTCAGGCCGACCGCGACCGCGAGCGCGAAGAGCGCCGTGTTCAGAACCCCCTGACCGCGAGCGAGGTTGATGGCCACGATCACCACGATCAGCCCGCCGGTGATCCGCACCAGCAGGTTGGTGAACGACCGGATGCCGCGTTCGAACGCGGTGCGCTCGTGGCGCTCTCCGAGCTGCACCGCGATCCGGCCGAACGCCGACGCACCACCGGTTGCGGCCACGACACCGAACCCGGACCCGGCTCGCACGATCGTGCCCATCAGCGCGCACGAGGGGAGATCGAGCGGCGAGTCACCCGCCGGCAACGGCTCGGCGCGCTTGGCCACCGGCAGCGTCTCGCCGGTCAACACCGCCTCGTCACACTCGAGACCGGTGACCTCGACCAAGCGGACGTCGGCCGGCACGATCTGCCCCAGCTCGAGCCGGACGAGATCGCCGGGCACCAGGTCGGTCACATCGATCTCGACATCGGCTCCATCGCGGCGAACGGTGCACCGATGTCGAACACGCTCGTGCAGCGCCTCGACCGCCCGCTCCGACCGCAACTCGTTGACAAAACCCAACACGACGCTCAACAACACGATCACCGTCACGATCACCGCGTCCGCCCGCTCACCAACGGCCACGGACACACCCGCCGCCACCAACAGGAGCAATTGGATCGGGTTGGCGAACTGATGCGCCAGAATCACCAACGGTTGGACCCGGTGGGAGCGAACTGCGTTCGACCCGAAGACACCCAGACGTCGATTGGCCTCATCGGTTGCGAGGCCGTCTCTCGACGTCTCCATCGCCGCGCGGGCCGAGTCGAGGTCCATCGCCGCGAGGTCGCCGATGGCGGGAAGCGAGTCGGGGCTCATCTCGTCGTCGCGTCGATCGGTCAGACGACCGCACCGAACGCGGTGCCGATCAACGCAGTGACCGCCATCGCCAACGCTCCCCAGAACGTGACGCGCACGGCCGCGGCGCGAACGGGTGCGCCACCGGCCCGTGCTCCTACCGCCCCCAGCAGCGCGAGGAAGACCAGCGCGGTCACCGCCACCACGGCGATCTGCGCCGCCCCGGTCGCGACCGCCGCGGCCGACAACGGCAGTGCGGCGCCGGCCGCGAACATCGCCGCTGAAGTGAATGCTGCCTGCACCGGACGAGCCGTTGTGGTGTCGGAGATCCCCAACTCCTCGCGGGCGTGAGCGCCGAGCGCATCGTGGGCGGTGAGACCCTCGGCAACCCGTCGGGCGAGCTCGGTATCGAGCCCCCGCCCCTCGTAAACCAGGCTCAGCTCTTCGAGCTCACGTTCGGGATCCTCACGCAACTCCCTGCGCTCTCGCACCAGATCGGCCGCTTCGGTATCGGCCTGCGAGCTGACCGACACGTACTCACCGGCCGCCATCGACATCGCCCCGGCCACCAACCCAGCCATCCCCGCCACCAGCACCTCACTACGCGACGCGCTAGAAGCAGCCACCCCGATGATCAGACTCGCCGTCGACACGATCCCGTCGTTCGCACCCAGCACTGCCGCGCGCAACCAGCCGATCCGATGCGTGCGATGAGTCTCCTTGTGGGCCATGACAACCGATCTGATGGGATGAACCTGGGGTCCGTTCTGGTCACCACGCTACGGTCGACAGCGACGTGCGCCGGGTTCTCTCCCGGGCCGGCCGGGCCGTTGGGCACAAGCAGATGTGGACCACGACCGGAGAGCGACCGCAACGCCGCGATCATCCACCGGGCGGGCCACCGCCCGGAGGACCTCCGCTGCCGGGCCCAGCGCCTCCGTCGGGCAATGTTGCCGAGCCGTTGTCGGGGCTGGTCAGCTTCCCGGTCGCTGTGGCTCCGACGCGGCAGGTGGGCAGGTTCGGGGAGTCGAAGGAGAGGTGATAGTGGTAGCTCTCGCCGAGCTCGGCGGTGTCGGAGACGTGGCCCGAGCAGTCGTCGAGGTCCGTGGGGATGGCGCCATTCTCCTCGGGGCCGTAGATCCCGTACCCGTCGAACGCGAATCCGACCAGCGCCTCGTGATCCTGTTCGACCGAGCACGAGACGTCGGCACCGGCGTCGTCGAGGTTGCTCTGAATCGATTCTGCTCCGAAATGCCAGTGGTAGTAGCCCGACGGGTCGATGTGGCCGCCACAGGCGTCGAGCGCCGGCAGCCCGCCGGTGTCGCCCACCGACGGGGCATCCCCGAAAATGGTCACCCCGTCGAGGGCCAAGCCGATCTGGGCCACCGTCGACAGATCGGTCGCGCTGTCGAGGTTCTCCGGGGCGACAGGAAGCAACACCTGGAGGTGGAAGGAGCCGTCGGCGGTCGCTTGCAGGCAGGAGTTCTCGGTCGCCGCTGACGACGGGGCCCCACCCGCCGGGTCGACGATCGTGATGTTGCCCTCTGCGTCGGCAAACTCGTAGCCCTGTTCGGTCATCAGCGCCCAGAACTCGCCATCGAGGGCATACAAGCCCGGCTCGTCGCCATCCCACACCCAGATGCCACCCACGTCGCTCGTCGTCGCCGGACAGAACGGCCCGTCGGTGTCCACCGTCGACGCCAGGCTGGCGACCTCGAGTTGGTAACAGGTGGTCTCGGTGCCGTTCTCGAGGACGCACTCCACGACAACGGCGTCAGCGGTGAGGGCACCGTCGACGAACAGCGACGGTACGCCGCGGGAGACGTCGGGTGTTCCGGAGTCGACGGCGTCAGGGTCGTCGGAAGTGGTGGGTTCGGGTTCGACATCGCTCGTGGTGTCGGCGACGTCCTCGTCACTGCTGGCCTCGTCACTGCTGGCCTCTTCGCCGCTGGGCACGTCGGTACCGGCATCGCTCGAGGACGAAGCGCAGGCCGAGACGACCAACGCGAACGGGATGAGCGTGCTCAGCGCCAATCGGGTGCGGATCTTCATCTGCTTCTCCTGTGCGGGACGGGTCATCGTTGGTCGTCGTCGGCGAGGGGAAGGCGGAAGCCGACTCGGGCGCCGCCGAGGTCGGATTCGGTGACGACGACGTTGCCGCCGTGTTGTTCGACGATGCTCGCGACGATCGAGAGCCCGAGGCCAGATCCGGGCATGGAGCGGTCTTGGTCTCGGCGGTAGAACCGGTCGAACACCAGGTCCCGCTCGGCTGCTGGGATGCCCGGTCCGGCGTCGTCGACGAACACGCCGTCTGGGCCGACATCGATGGCGATGGGGCTGTCGGCGGGGCTGTACTTGTCGGCATTGGCCAACAGGTTGGTGACGGCCCGTGCGAGCCCATCGGGGTCTCCCATCACCGTTGCCGGCGATGCGTGCGTGGTCACGTCCCGGCCCGATCGCCGAACGAACCGGTCGACCGCCGTGTCGACGACTGCGGCCAGATCGACCGGGACCGTCGGAGGCGGCTCATGGGAGTCGGTCGCAAGCTCGATGATCTCTGCCATCACGTTGTTCAGTTCGCCGAGCTCGCGGCGAACGCCGGCAAGGGTTTCGTTTCTCGCCTCGGGATCGGCGTCGGAAGCCCGCATCAGCCAGTCGACGTTGGCGGTCACGCTGGTGAGGGGGGTTCGGAGCTCGTGCGCGGCGTCTTGAACGAGCCGTCGTTGTTGCTGTTGTGATCGTTGGAGCGTCTCGAGCATCCGGTTGAAGCCGTCGGCGAGCCGCCCCACCTCGTCTCGGCCCGACGTAGGCACCGGAACCGCGAAGTCGCGGGTTTCCGCGACCTCGTCGACCGTGTCGGTCAGTGCCCGCAACGGGCGGGTCGTGCGTTGTGCGAGGACCCACCCCGCGCCCGCAGCCAACATGGCGACTGCTCCGGCGATGATCAGTGTCCGGGTCTGGAGCACGTTCAGGAGACTCGCCGACTCCTCGAGTGAGCGAGCTACTTGAATCGCTCCACCACCATCGAGGTGGTCGGTGATCATGCGATACTCGGTCCCGTCGACCGAGATCGTCCGCAGCACGGCTCGCTGTTTGTGGTCGGCGAGGTCGCGGTCGGTTTGGTCGACGGGCAGGAGCAGCCCGGTGTTGGAGACGACGTCGCCTTCGCGGTCGAGGATCTGGACCTCGGCGTCGGGGCCCACGGCGACGATGACTGCTTCGTTCGACTGACGGTCGCGGCGGTCGCGGGGCTCGTCGCGGCGCCCGTCGGAGATCTCGTTGGCGCGCTGCACGAGGAACTGGTCGATCTCGGCGGTGACTTGTCGATCGGTGGTGACATAGGAGGCACCGCCCACGAAGAGCGCCGTCGCGACACCGACGACGGCGAATCCCATGGCCAGTCTCGCTCCGAGACCCATCTCAGGCCTTGTCCCGCAGGACGAACCCGATGCCACGCACGGTTTCGATGACGCGGGGGGTCCCGTCTGCTTCGAGCTTGCGCCGCAGGTAGCCGACGTGGACGTCGAGCGATCTCGACGAGTCCCCGAAGTCGTAGCCCCAGATCCGGTCGTACATCACCGACCGGTCGAGCACGATCCCCTGGTTGCGCATCAGCAGCTCGAGAATGGCGAATTCGGTGCGGGTGAGGTCGATGTCGCCGCCCGGACCCGTCACCAGCCGGCGCGGGACATCCAGCGTGAACGGGCCGGCCCTCAGCTGGTCGCCGCCATCGTCGTCAACGCGGCGCAGGAGCGCGCGCACTCTGGCCAGCAGTTCGTCGAGCTCGAACGGTTTGGTGAGGTAGTCATCGGCGCCTGCATCCAGGCCGGCGACACGGTCACTGACCTCATGGCGGGCCGTCAGCATCAACACCGGCGTCCGGTCGCCGCTCGCTCGCAGCTTGCGGCACACCGCGAGTCCGTCGACGAAGGGCATCATCACGTCGAGCAGGACCGCCTTGGGTTCATGGTCTTTGATCACTTCGAGCGCGGCTGCTCCGTCGTTCGCGGTGATCACCTCGTAGCCCTCATAGGTCAAGATGCGATCGAGGGCCTGACGAATCTCGGCGTCGTCTTCGGCCACGAGGACGCACTGCTTCGGTTGGGGAAGTGCCACGGGTAGCTCCAGGGGGATCGACGATCCCTGAGTGTTGATTGTTGCGCGAAGCGGCCCTGTTCCGGACCACCAAGCGGTGATCCGGAACAGGGGGGCATCCTGCGCCCATCGCGGGAGGGGGCGCGAGGGCGCAGGGCCGCGCTCCGAGTCAGGCCTGCGGTGCCTCCTGCTCGCCGTTCACCCGGTCGGTGATGCGAGCCTCGAGCTCGGCCAGCTTCTCGTCGGCCTCCTGCTGGGTGATGCCACCTTCGGCAACCTTCTCGCTGATGCGCTCGGCCTTGGCATCGACCATCGCGTCGATCACGACTTCGACCTCGACACCGTTGGCCTCGGCAACGTCGGCGATCGTGTCACCGCTGTCGATGGCCACCCTCAGGTCGGCCACATCGATGCCGATCGCCGCAGCAGCCTCGTCGAGGTCACACCCGCCACGATGGCCACGGCGGCCGTCGCGTTCGCCGTCGACATCGCCCTCTTGGGTGTCGGGCTCGCCGGTGTCCTGGACCAGGACGATGTCTTCGGCATCGGGTGCGACGGTGGTCTCGGTGGTTTCGACCGCCGGGGCCGAAGGGTCCTCGCCGTAGCTCTGAGCCGTCGCCGCAGAGACGGACAGCCCGCCGAGCGTCAGACCGGCGAGTGTCGCAACGGTGAGGAGCTTCTGGTTCTTCATGATGGTTCTCCTTGGGAGGGGTGGTTGGTGTTGACGTCCACCCTGGAAGGCCTCCCTCAACGACTCGACAGGTGAGCGGCAAGATACTGACAAGTTGCGACACCGTTCTCGGAGGCGTTTCGCAGCCACCTCCGACCACCCACCTCACAGCCCGGTGCCGTCGTTGGTTCGACGCGCACCAGCGTCTGCGACGACGTTCTGGCCACTCGCCTCGCTTCCCTTTGCCGGAACCTTGCCGGAGGGCTGCGGACTCCTTGCAACACCAGTGGTTCGTTGGAAACCCACATCCCCTCGAAGGAGAAGAACATGGAACCCGGCAACGAACCCCGCGGCGACGACACGGCCTCGACCGACCCCACCGACGCAGCGTCCTCGGCGGCACCGTCGAAGCGACGAACCCGATCGGCGCTGTTGGCCTTCCCGATCGTCGCCGCAGGAATCGGTTCGGTCGCCGGCACCACCGCCCCGGAGACCTCGGCGACACCTGTCGACACCGAGGATGTCGCCGCCGCGGTCCTGGATGATCTGCGATCGCTGGATGGCTCGGGCAACAACATCGACATCCCCGCCCTCGGTCGAGCCGGCGAGACCTACGTGCGGGTGGCAGAGGCCAACTACGCCGACGGTCTCGGAGAAATGGTCGAAGGGCCCCAAGCGCGGTACCTGAGCAACCGGATCTTCAACGACACGAACCAGAACATCTTCTCCGAGAACGGTGTCACCCACTGGGGCTTCGTGTGGGGCCAGTTCATCGACCACACCATCGGCCTGCGCGAAGTCGGCGAGGAGGAGCTGCTCATCGGCTTCGACCCCGCGGACCCCCTCGAGGAGTTCACCAACGACCTCGGCAGCATCGCCACCACCAGATCGGCCGCGGCCGACGGAACCGGCATCGACGGCACACCCCGCGAACAGGTCAACACGGTCAGCTCCTACATCGACGCGTGGGCCGTCTACGGGGGAACCGCCGAGCGTCTCGACTGGCTGCGTGACGGCAGCGTCGATGGCGACCCGACGAACAACGACGCCACCTTGCTCAACGACGACGGCTACCTTCCCACCGCAGCGACACGTGCGGGCGTCGACGCCCCCGAAACCGACTTGATGGGACGCCTGTTCGCCGACCCCGACGCTGCGGTCATCGCCGGTGACGTGCGAGTCAACGAGAACATCGGGCTCACCGCAGCCCACACGCTGTTCCTTCGCGAACACAACCGCATCGTCGACGCCCTGCCCGAGGACCTCGACGAAGAAACCAAGTTCCAGATCGCCCGACGCGTCGTGGCCGCCGAACAGCAGTACATCACCTACAACGAATTCCTCCCGGCCATGGGCGTCGAGCTCGACACCTACAGCGGCTACGACCCGACCGTCGATCCATCCATCACCAACGAGTTCGCAACCGTTGGCTACCGGGCCCATTCCCAGGTCCACGGCGAGCTCGAAGCCGAGATCCCGCTCGGCCAACTCGACGACGCCACCCGCGAAACGCTCGAAGCCCGAGGTGTGGAGGTCGTCGTGGATCAGGGCGCTGGCGTCGCAGAGGTCGCCGTTCCGCTCAACGTCGCCTTCGGCAACCCCGCCCTCCTCGAGGACATCGGCCTCGGCAACCTCCTTGCCGGTCTGACCTCCGAAGCCGCCTACGCCAACGACGGCCAGATCGACAACCAGCTCCGCAGCGTGCTCTTCCAGATCCCCGGGCCCGACACCGACGACCCCCTCGACTGTCTCGACGGCGAAGCCATCGCCGAGTGCTTCAGCGGTGTCAACGACCTCGGAGCACTCGACGTGGCCCGGGCGTCCGACCACGGCATGCCCGGCTACAACGAGCTTCGCGTCGCCTACGGGCTCGCACCGGTCACCTCCTTCGCCGAGCTGACCGGTGAGGCCACCGATGACCTCGGCGGTCTCAGCATCGATGACCCCGCAATCCTCGAGTTCGTGTACCTCGAAGACGGAGAAGGCAACGTGCTCGAGCTCGGGTCCGAGGCTGCCGACACCGAGACCGTCGTGGCCGAGCGACGGACAACCGCCGCCGCCCGCCTCGCCGCGATCTTCGGCGACGTCGACGACGTCGACGCCTTCACCGGCATGATCTCCGAACCCCACGTTCCCGGTACCGAGTTCGGTGAGCTCCAGCTCGCCATGTGGAAGGTCCAGTTCCAGGCGTTGCGAGACGGGGATCGCTTCTTCTACGGCAACGACCCCGTTCTCGACGCCATCGCCGACGCCTACGGCATCGACTACCGACGCACGCTCACCCAGGTGATCGCCGAGAACACCGACGTCGAAGTCACCGACCTCCCGGCAAACGCGTTCCTGCTGGCCGACGCCCAGACCGCCGATGGGGTCGAGAGCTCAACGGGAGATCAGCAATCACTCGATGCTGGTGAGTCTGGACAGGACGCACCCGAAACCGCCGAGGACCAGCCTGGCCGCCGCGGCGAGAACGGCACCGACGACGCGCGGCGCACGGCCAACGGCCGCAACCGAGGACACCGGCGCCCGGGTCAGTTGGGCCGCAACCAGGGCCCGACGTGAAGTCCGGGCCCACCGAACCCGCGATCTACCGCCGGACGTCCCGAGGGTCTTCGTCGCGTCCGACCCGTTCCGCGATGCCGCGGCCGCTCAGGCTGCGCCGCTCGGTCTCGACGCGGCGCGGGTGTGCGTCGCCCACCCGATCCAGGATCGCACCGACGACGAGATGGCCGCGCTGGCCGACGCCGCAGTCGACCGGCTCGTGGCCGCCATCACTGGCCCGTCGGACCAGCTCCCTTTCGTCACGACACGAGTCGGTCGTGGAGGTAGTCGAGCAGAGTGAACACCTCATTGCGGGCGTCGACCGGTGCGCGGTAGTCGAAGAGGAAGGCACCGCGGGCACCAGCGGCTGCTGAGCCGTCGGCCAACTCGTCGCCGGCACCGTAATCGAACACCACCGGTGGGCTCCCTGGAGTCTGCGCGGTGGCCACGACGTTGGCGTCGCCGCCGACGAGCCCGAAGGCCATCTTGTGCTTCTTCTTCAGCACGGTCACGCGGCCGTTCAGACCCGACGAAGCGTCGACGATGTCGACCTGCGGCGTCTTCTTCTTCGTCTCGCCGGACTGCGTCGCCATGCCGAGGTCGTCACTCAGATAGCCCTCGGTGTTCAGCACCGGAACGGTGAGATCGCGGATGTCGCCGATGTGGGGGGTGACCTTGTCGAGCTTGACCGACGACGAGATCACGACCAGATCAGCATCGGCCAACGCCGCGAGCGCGGCGGGTCCGAGAGCGTCGTCGTCGACGGGCACGACCTCGTAGTGGAGGCTCTCGAGCCACTCGCGCAGCACTCGGTCAGGCTTCAGCAGCTGCTCTCGACCCACCAGCATCAGCGCAGCGAGCACCTCGTTCTCCTCGACCGAACCCACTTCGCACGCCGCCCCTTGAGGTCGGCTTATGCCGCGCTGGTCGTCGTCGGCATTCGTGCAGACCGCGCCGGTGACATGACCGAGCAGCGGGCTGCCCATGAGCGGGAGACGCGTGTCGGTCGGGCCGCCGTTCGGCGACAGCGGCCCGAGCATCGGATTGGCAGAGGGGATGACGTCGCCGGGCGCACTCGCCAGCATGCAGCTGGTGTCGGTGATCTGCATGAATCCGCCGGAGGTCATCGAGCCCCCGCTCGCCCCGCAGTTCAGGCCTCCGATCGGCAGGCCGATCACCGTCGCGGTCGTATCGAGCAACCCGGTCTCACGTTGCAGGTTGGCCCCGCCGGACGAGGTCGTGTTCTCGACCAACGTCACGAAGTCGAGCGCTATCGGCTGCGAGCCGATACTGGCGATCCCGCCACCCTCGCCGAGCGCCTCGTTGTCGGTGATGGTGCTCTGGCCGATGTCGAGTCCGGCGTTCACCGCGCGAATGCCGCCGCCGTTGCCGCCAGGGCCCGACGTGTTGCCGGCGATCGTCGAGCGGCTGATGGTGACGACCGGGTTGAGACCAGGGTCGACGTTCATGTCGACCCCACCGGCCTCGAAGTCGAATTCGGTGACGCCGGTGTTCCCTTCGATGGTCGAGTTCGTGATCGTCATCGTGGGGCCCAACAGGTTGGCGAGCATCGAGACGCCGACGCCGTCGTTCGAGTAGACGGTCGAGTTCAACAAGTTCAGGTTGGTGCAGAACGAGCACGACACCCCGCCGACGCTGTTGTCGATCGAGTTGATGTTGGTGAGGCTCACGTCCTGGCCCGAGTCGGCGTTGCCCGTTCCGCGGAAACCCCAGCCGTTGTTGTTGCCGGCCGACGAGTTGGTGATGTCGAGCGCGGAGTCGATGCCACTGACGCCGTTGCCGTTGTTGTCGACGAGCGTCGTCGTGTCCATCGTGAGCGTGCCGAACGTGTTCGTGAAGCCAGGGCCGTCGTTGTCGTTGATGGTCGAGCCGGTCACGTTGGCGTCGCCTGTGTTCACCCGCACGCCACCCTGACCGTTGCCGAGGATGGTGGAGTCGGTCATGGTCAGGAGCAGGCCGAGGTTGTCGGGCGCACTGAGCCCGACCACGACACCGGCCGCCTGGCTGCCGATGTCGCTGACGCCATCGGTCACGGTGACATCGGTCATCGTCATGGAGCCGAGCACCCAGATGTTGGTGCCCGACCCCGGTGGGCTGATGCCACCAGTGATCGTGACGTCGTCGAGCACGACCATGGAGTCCGCGTGCTGGCTGTGGAGCACCCGGTCGTAGAGGCACGTGTTCTCGATGGTCGAGCCGTCGCCGTTGATGGTGAGGTCGTTGGCCTCGGTGTGATCGAGGTCGCCGTCGAGATTGGCATCGTCTTCGGCCGGAGGCGAGAGAAAGCCGCCTCCGAGGTCGATCGGCTCCTTGGCGACGCAATCGGTGAGCTGGTAGGTGAGCCCCGTACCCAGCTGGATGACCGTGTCGTCGGCGTCGGAGTTGGCCATGTCGATGGCCTCGCGGAGCGAGATCAACCCATCGGCTCCATTCGTGACGTCGGCCGTCGTCGTCACCACGACGTTCGCCACCGCATGGGCCGATGGCGTCGTTACCGCCATCACCGACGTCGCCGCCAGCATCCACACAAGCAAGGATCGCCCGATCCGTCGGTAGCCCATACCGTTTCCTCCTCGCTCTGGTTGTTGCCACAGACTTGCGGATATGAGCACGTGCCGCCAGCGGCATTGCATGGAAACGTGGCGGCCGTCATGGCCGTCGACCCGACACCACCCCCGTGGCAGCTCCGCACATTCCTCGAAGCCATCGCCGAACACGAGCTGCCTCGCACGTCGAAAGGAACGAACGGCGTTCCGAGTGGCCCTCCGTGCCGGATCGTCGGTGAGAGGATCCGTTGGGAGTCTGGCCCAAGAACGACTGGCCGCCGCGGCGAGAACGGCACCGACGACCCGCGGCGCACGGCCAACGGCCGCAACCGAGGACACCGGCGCCCGGGTCGTCCGGGGACCGAGCAGACTCGGGGGGCCCACCCCCCGTCTACGCTCGCGTGATGCGAGCCACGATCGTCGGTGCCGGTGTCTCGGGGTTGACCACGGCGGTGGCGCTGCTCGAAGCAGGTTGGGATGTGGCCGTGGTGGCCCGGGAGACGCACGAGTCAACGGTCTCGGTGGTGGCGGCAGCGGTGTGGACGACAACGGTGGCCGAGCCACTCGAGTCGACGAGGCGCTGGGCGATCGTCGGGTGGCATCGGTTCGCCGAGATCGCAGCGGATCCCGAGAGCGGCGTGGTGCCGCTGCGCCAACGTGAGCTGGAGCGGACCGACCCCGGACCGACGTGGTGGGAGACGACCCCCTACGCGCGGCGAATGGCGACCGATGAGCTCCCGCCGGGCTATGGCGCCGGGTTCGAGGTCGACGGGTTCATGATCGAGCCCCTCATCTACTTGCGATGGCTCACCGAGCGGCTGACCGCACTGGGGGGAACGGTCACCATCGCCGAGGTCGTCGGGTTCGCCGACCTCGATGGTGACGTGGTCGTGAACTGCTCGGGTCTCGGCGCGACGGTGCTCGTTGGCGACGAGAGCGTCTCGCCGATCCGCGGCCAGGTGGTTGCGGTCGCCAATCCCGGGATTCGTGATGCCGTTGCCGACGAATCCGACATCGATCGGATCGCCTACGTCTACCCACGGTCGCAGGAGGTGGTCCTCGGAGGGACCCGCCACGTCGGGAGCGTGGATCCCGAGCCGGATCAGATCATCACGCAGCAGATCCTCGACCGCTGCGCCCAACTCGACTCGCGGGTGGGCGGGCTCGAGGTGCTCGACGTGCGGGTGGGCCTCCGTCCTGGGCGGCCAACAGTGCGGGTGGAACGGGAGCTGGTGTCGGATGGACGGCCGGTCGTCCACAACTACGGGCACGGAGGGGCCGGCTTCATCCTGTCCTGGGGGTGCGCGCTCGAGGTGCTCGACCTGGCCGCCACCGCCTGCTGAACCGACATCGCCGGTGACCACGTCGAGGTGAGTCTTCGCCGGCGGGCCGACACTGTGCCGTTGTGCCCTAGCGGCCGGGGCCTGGCCACCTGCACAGTGAAGTCTGCAGCTGTACGAGCAAGGAGGGTGACATGGCGATCGAAGTCGCGAAGGTGATCCTGGAGAACGTGTCGGACGCGTCCGGGCTCGAGGCGCTCATCGACGCCAACGTCTTCTCCGCCGACGAGGTGATTGCCGTCATCGGCAAGACGGAGGGCAACGGCGGGGTAAACGACTTCACCCGGATCCTCGCCGACCGCGCCTTCCGTGACGTGCTCATGAAGCACGGCAGCCGTCCGGAGGCCGAGGTCAAGCAGATCCCGATGGTGTGGTCGGGTGGGGTGGACGGGGTGCTCTGTCCGCACGCAACCGTCTTCGCCCGCGTGCCTGGTGAGCCGGGCCCCGAGCCGCGGTTGACCGTTGGAATCGCGATGAGCGACACGATCCTCCCGGAGCAGATCGGCCGGCCCGCGATGGTGGAAAAGGTGGCCGAGGGCGTGCGCCGGGCGATGACGAACGCGGGGATCACCGACCCGGCCGACGTCCACTACGTGCAGACCAAGACCCCCTTGCTCACGATGGAGACGATCGCCGAGGCCAAGGCGCGAGGCGAAGATGTCATCACCGAGCAGACCCTCGAATCGATGGACATCTCGAACGGCACCACGGCATTGGGAATCGCCGTCGCGCTCGGCGAGATCGAGATGCCGACCGCCGACCAGATCTGCCATGACGTGTCGCTGTTCTCATCGGTGGCCTCGTGTTCCTCCGGCGTCGAGTTGGACCAGGCCCAGACCGTGGTCGTCGGCAACGCTCCCGTCGGGGGTCGCTACCGGGCTGGGCACAGTGTGATGGCCGACGCACTCGACATCGACGGTGTGTACGCCGCGATCCGTTCTGCCGGTGTCGACCTCGATGACCGCGCCAGGGCCGACGACCTGGGCGATCGCGTGGTGAACGTGTTCGTCAAGTGCGAGGCCGTGCCGACCAGCCGCCTGCGGGGACGCCGCCAGGTGATGCTCAACGATTCCGATGTCCACCACCATCGTCAGATCAAGGGCGCGGTCGGCGGTGTCGTGGCTGCCGCCACCGGCGACCCCGCGGTCTTCGTGTCGGTCGGCGCGCTCCACCAGGGCCCATCGGGTGGTGGAACAGTGGCCGCCATCGTCCGCGCCGAGTGAGAGGACCCAGGAGTGAGGTACCGACCCGCGGTGGCGAGCACGGCGATGACAACCGCCTGTCTGGGCCCACCGCGGTCATGGCAGGTGCTGGGCGTGTCGACCCACGTGTGGTGGTGCTCGGCTGACGATGCAGTCCTCGTCATCACCGACGATCGCGTCGTGCGTCTGCCCAACGCCGTGGTCGTCCATCCGGGCCACACCCTTCCGGCACCGTTGTCGCCGCCCGGCGACCACATCCTCGTGGGCGGCGGTGCGGTCGTGACACGAACAGCATCCTGGCGGGTGGTCCGATGGTGGGACGCGCAGGTCGCACCCGTCCAAGCCGACCCGGGCGAGGTGATGGGTCTGGCCCGCGCGGCGGCCGATCTGTTGTCGATTCCCTCGCCGATCGATGGCGAGGCTCCAGTGACCGCCGCGCTGCGCAGGGGCAACGGTGAGCGAGTCGTTGCGGAGGCGGGTCGGCTGATCGGCAGGGGGGTCGGGCTCACGCCGGAGGGCGACGATGTCCTCAGCGGGGTCGTCGCGGCTTACCGGCACATCGGCGCCTCGATCGGCAACCCGGCCGTGTCCACCGTGCTCGAGCGGGTGGGCCCATCGGTGCTGGCCCTGGCACGGACATCGACGACCCTTCTCTCGTTCTCACTTCTGCGCCATGCCTTCGCCGGCGAGGTCGCGGCTCCGGTGGGTCAGTTGCTGCGGGCGCTCACCGGGCGTGGTGACCTCCCGACCGCGGTGGAGGCGACGGTCGCCATCGGGCACCGTTCGGGTCCCGCGCTCGCGCGGGGCGTCGTGGCCGGCGTCGCGGCCGGATGTGGAGACCGGCTGTGATCGACCGCGTCGAGCTCCTGCACGGCCGTTACTTCGATTCGGTGCGCTTGATGCAGGTGACACGCGACGTGACCGCGGTCGCGGGGGTGGACGCGTCACTGGTGGCCATGGCGACCGATCTGAACCTCCGCTTGCTCGACGAGATGGGATTCGACCGGTCAGCGGTGACCGCTGCCGGTCCCGACGACCTCATCATCGCAATTCGGGCGACCGGCGCCTCGGAGGCCGACGCGGCGCGGGCGGCCGCCGAGCGCGGCCTGGTCGGCCCGAGCGCATCGACGGCGGGCGGGCTGTCCGCCCCACCCCCACCCCACACGGTCGTCGCCGCCGGTCAAGCCTCTGCGGCCAACCTCGCCTTGATCTCGGTGCCCGGCGCCAACGCCTACGTCGAGGCGATGGAAGCGCTCCGTGCCGGGCTGCACGTGATGGTGTTCAGCGACAACGTCGGGATCGAACACGAAGTGCAGCTGAAGCGCGAAGCGGCGGCACGCGGGCTGCTCGTCATGGGTCCCGACTGCGGGACGGCGATCGTCAACGGCGTCGGCCTCGGCTTCGCCAACGCCGTCGATCTCGGCCCGGTCGGCATCTGCGGTGCCTCGGGCACCGGGATCCAGCAGCTCTGCTGCCTGCTCGACGCGGCGGGCGTCGGCGTGCGGCATGCGCTCGGCACCGGGAGCCGCGATCTCTCGGCTGAAGTCGGCGGTTCCTCGACGTTGAGAGCTCTGGCTGCGCTCGACGCCGATCCGGCCGTCGAGGTGATCGTGGTCGTCTCCAAGCCACCCGACCCCGACGTTGGGCTCCAGGTCGAGCGGGCGGTCGCCGCGTGCAAAACACCGGTCGTCGTTGCCCTCCTCGGCGAGGCCGATGTGACGCTGGAGACTGCGGCCACGGAAGTACTGACGGTGCTCGGAGTCCCTGCGGTCGAGACGCCCGTCTGGAGCCCGGATGCTCCGCTGACGCCACGCGACGGGGCGCTGCGCGGGTTCTTCTCGGGTGGGACGCTGCGGGACGAGGCGCGCGTCATCGCCAGCGCAGGCCTCGGACCGGTAGCCGTGGACCCGACCGCCGAAGGTCACCGCATGGTCGACTACGGAGCCGACGAGTTCACGATGGGTCGTGCGCATCCGATGATCGATCAGAGCCTGCGTTTGGACGCGCTGTCGTCGGCGGTGACCGACTCGGCGACGGGCGCCGTCCTGCTCGACGTCGTGCTCGGCTATGGCGCCCACCCCGACCCGGTCGCCGAACTGGCGCCGGTCGTGATGGGTGCAAGCCCTCCGGTCGTCGTCTCGTTGTGCGGGACGCGCCGCGACCCGCAGGGCCGGGAGCGGCAAGCCGAAGCGCTGCGCGCGGCCGGCGCCGAGGTGTACCTCTCGAACGCCGCAGCTGCTCACCGCGCGGCTGCCCTGATCAGGGAGGCGGCACAGTGACCGGTCTCATGACGTTGCTGGACACCGAGCCGGTGGTGGCCACCGCCGGCGTCGAGCTGCTGGCCGAGGCGCTGGAGGCACAGGGCGTACACGTCCAGCGGGCCGACTGGAGACCGCCTCCGGCCGCCACCGTCGAGGCACTGAACACGCTGGTCACGAACGACGTGTCCGGCGCGAACCGGCAGGCCGTCGAGCGCATGCTCTCGGTCCGCCCGCACCTGGTCGACATCGTCACCGCTCGCGACGTGATCCCCGCTCTGGCGGAGGGGACGTTCCTCCATGCCGGGCCCCCCATCGAGTGGGACGATTGCAGTGGACCGCTCAGGGGTGCGCTGATCGGGGCGATGCTGTACGAGGGGCGCGCCGACGATGCCGAACAGGCGGCGACTGAGGGACGGTTGCTGTCGCTGTCGCCGTGTCATCACCAGGGCGCCGTCGGGCCGATGGCGGGGGTGGTGAGCCCGTCGATGCCCGTCGCGGTCATCGAGGATGCGGCCGGGAGCGGACTGGCCTACGCCACGCTCAACGAGGGCTTGGGCAAGGTGCTCCGCTACGGGGCGTTCGACGACGAGGTGGTCGATCGCCTGCGATGGATGGACCGGGTGTTGGCACCCACGTTGCAGGCAGCGATCCGCCGTCGGGGCGCAATCGACCTCCAGGTGCTGATCGCGCAGGCTCTCCAGATGGGAGACGACGGCCACAACCGGAACCGGGCCGCGACCTCGCTGTTCCTGCGACAGATCGGCGCGGCGCTCCTCGAGGGGCGCACGGGCATCGAAGATCGGGCCGCCGTGTTCCGGTTCATCGACGGCAACGACCACTTCATGCTCAACCTGGTGATGGCCGCCGGCAAGCTGGCGGTGGACGCCGCCGCCGGCATCCCGGGTTCGAGCCTCGTGACCACGATGGCCCGCAACGGCACCGAGTTCGGGATCCGCCTCTCCGGTACCGGCGATGCGTGGTTCACGGCCCCGGCGCCGATCGTCGACGGCCTCTTCCTCGGCGCGTACACCGCCGCTGACGCCAATCCCGACATCGGGGATTCCGCGATCACCGAGACGGTGGGTCTCGGCGGGTTCGCGATGGCCGCATCACCGGCGATCGTCGGCTTCGTCGGCGGCACCGCGGCCGGCGCGGTCCGGCGCACCCTCGAGATGTACGAGATCACCGTGACCGAGCACCCCTTCTACCGTGTGCCGATCCTCGAGGGCCGAGGCACCCCGACGGGCATCGATGCCACGCTGGTCGCCAGGACCGGCGTGGTTCCCCAGATCAATACCGGTATCGCCGGCAGGGAACCCGGCGTCGGCATGGTGGGCGCCGGGCTGGTGCAGGCCCCGCTTCGGTGCTTCGTCGATGCCGTGAACGCACTCGCCGACGGAGAGCGCTGAGCAGGCGAGCCGCCTCACGCGAAGGGCCCTTCGCCCCTACGTCCGGTACGGCCCGAGTCGTACGGTCGAAGCTGGAAAGGCAGCCGATGACGATTGCCCATGGGTTCGACTACGTGCGGCCGGCGACGTTGGACGCGGCGCTGGCTTGCCTCGCGAGTGACGGCTCGCGTGTGCTCGCCGGTGGCACCGACATCGTGCCGTGGCTGCGCGACGACCTGATCGAACCCGAGGTGCTGGTCGACATCAAAGCAATCCCCGATCTCGGGCAGATCTCCGTCACGGATGGCCGGCTCATCCTCGGAGCGCTCGTCACGTTCAGCGATCTCATCGAATCCGACGTGGTTCGAGATGCAGCTCCGGCGCTCGTCGAAATGGCCCACCAGGTGGCCTCGGTGGGTGTTCGCAACCGTGCGACGATCGTGGGCAATCTCTGCGCCGCGGTTCCCAGCCTCGACGCCGGACCGGTGTTGATGGTGTACGACGCAACCGTCGAGGTGGCCCGCACGGGCGGTGTCCGTTCGGTGCCGTTGGTGGAGTGGTTCGTCGGCCCGAAGGAGACACAGCTGGCCGCGGGAGAAATGGTCACCGGTGTGACCCTGCATCTCCCTGCCGTCGAACATGCTGCGGTCTTCCTGAAGCTCGCTCGCTACTCCGGCGAGGATCTCGCGCAGGCCAACCTGGCCATCCTGCTGACCGCTGAGCACGACTGCCGCCTCGCTTTCGGTGCAGTGGCACCCGTACCGTTTCGGGCCGCAGCCATCGAAGCCGTCCTGTGCGGCAACGCGCTGACCGACGAGGTGATCGCCGACGCTCGGGCGCTCGTCGCCGGGTCGATCTCGCCTATCAGCGATGTGCGTGCCTCCGCCGAATACCGCACCCACATGTGCGCCGTGATGGTCGAGCGCGGCCTGCGCGCGGTGGCATCGCGCCTCGCCGGTGACGGTCCCCCCTACCCGACCCATCTGATCTGAGGAGAGCCAGATGAGAACCGTCACCCGTCATCAGATCCAGACCGTCGTCAACGGAGAACCCACCTCGGTCGAGGTCGAGCCGAACGACGTCCTGCTCGACGTGTTGCGGACGGCGTTGGGCGTCAAGAGCCCCAAAATCGGCTGCGAGCGCGGAGACTGCGGCAGCTGCACGGTCCTACTCGACGGCAGGACGGTTCGCAGCTGCCTGGTGCTCGCCGTCGAGGCCGACGCGCACGAGATCACGACGGTGGAGGGCATCGAGCACGACGGTCTGACCGCGGTCCAGGAGATGTTGATCGAACAGAGCTCGTTCCAGTGCGGCTTCTGTGCTCCCGGCATCGTCCTGGCCGCAGCGGAGCTCATCGAGCTGGTGCCGCGCCCCACCGCCGACGAGGTGCGCGAGGCGATCGCGGGGAATCTCTGCCGGTGCACCGGGTACGAGTCGATCGTCGATGCCGTGCTCGCCGCGACCGGCTCTGGCACGAGTGCCACCAGCCGCGGAGCATCGTCATGACCGGTCGGCACTACGTCGGGAGCAGGGAGCCCCGCATCGACGGACGCGACAAGGTGAGCGGCGCGGCCCACTTCGTCGACGACCTCGAGTTCGGCCCGGATCTCCTGCACGCCGCCGTGGTGGAGAGCCCCCATGCCCACGCGCGCATCGTCGCCATCGACACCGCGGCCGCGGCAGCGATGCCGGGCGTCGTCGCGGTCGTCACCGGTGCCGACTTCCCGTTCACGTTCGGCCTCTACATGAAGGACCGCTACGTGTTCGCGCAGGATCGGGTGCGATTCGTCGGTGAGCAGGTGGCCGCGGTGGTGGCCCGTGACCCCGCGGCGGCGAAGCGAGCTGCGGCCGCGATCGAGGTCACCTACGACGAGCTCCCGGCGGTGCTCGATGTGGAGCGGGCGATGGCCGACGACGCCGACCTCATCCACCCCGATCTCGGGGAGTACCCGCATGTGCCATGGTTCTTCCCTCGCGGCGGCACGAATGTCGCCCACTGGCGCAAGATCCGCAAGGGAGACCCGGAGGCCGGCTTCGCCGAGGCCGACGTCGTGCTCGAGGACACCTACACCGTGCCTCGGTACGCCCACTGCGCCATCGAGCCCCACGTGGTGGTCGCCCAACAGGATCACGCCGGCCGGCTCACCGTCTGGACGGCCTCGCAGTCGCCGTACATCCAGCGCGACCTCTTCGCCGACGCCCTCGGCCCGCTGGGGCTCACCCACCACGACATCCGGGTGATCACTCCGTATGTCGGTGGTGGGTTCGGCGGTAAGGCGGGCGTGACGATGGAGATCATCGGTGCCGCTCTGGCCACGGCGGTGAAGGGTCATCCGGTGAAGCTGCGTTGGACCCGCGAGCAGGAGTTCTACAACACGTATCAGCGCCAGGGTCTCGTTGCCCGGCTCAAGGTGGGTGCCAAGGCGGACGGGACGATCACCGCCATCGAACATGTCCTGGAGTGGGATGCCGGCGCCTACGTCGAGTACGGCGCGAATGTCGTGAACGCCGCCGGGCTCTCGGCCACGGGCCCCTACCGGATCCCCAACGTCAGCATCGACTCGGTGTGCATCTACACGAATCTCCCACCGGGTGGTCCCTACCGAGGGTTCGGATATTCGGAGTTCCACTTCGGACTCGAATCCCACATGACCCGGTTGGCGCAGCAACTCGGGATCGATCCGGTCGAGTTCCGTCGTATCAACGCCATCACCGAGGACGACACCCTGCCGTACGGCAGGGCGATGAACGCGTCCGGGCTGCGCGAGGCGATCGACAGGACCGCCGCGGCCATCGACTGGGGCACAGACGCAGAGTCGCCCGACCCGCGCACTCGGATCGGCAAGGGATTCGCCCTCTTCTGGAAGGCCCCGGCGATGCCGCCGAACGCGTCATCGGCGGCGTTCCTCAAATTCAACGAGGACGGGAGCATCAACATCACGGTCTCCGGCATGGAGATCGGCCAGGGCTACCTCACCGTGATGGCGCAGATCGCGGCCGAGGTGTTGGGTGTGCCGCCCTCGAAGATCCGGGTGGAGACGCCCGACACCGACCGCAACCCGTACGAGTGGCAGACCGTGGCGTCGCACGTCACCTGGAGCTGCGGCAACGCCGTGCTCGCGGCGGCCGGCGAAGCGCGGGACCGGATCTTCGAGGTCGTCCGCCGCGCTCGCGGCTACGACCCGAGCACGCTCTACCTGGAGGACGAGAAGGTCAAGTGCACCGAGGTCCCAGAGCTGCAACTGCCGCTCAGCGACCTCGTGACCAGCGGGCTGGCGATGGAGGACGGCACATGGAGGGGCGGTCCGATCGTCGGTTCGGGCACCTACATGCCAGAGTTCACGTCGGCGCTCAGTAACCCCGAGACCGGCCAGGGCGGGCACCCGAACGTGCACTACACGACCGGTGCGGCCGGCGTCGTGCTCGAAGTCGACCTCGAGACGGGCCGGATGAAGGTGCGCAAGGTGGCGTTGGCGGTCGACGCGGGAAGGGCGATCAATCCGACCATGGTCGAGGGCCAGATCACCGGCGGTGTGCTGCAGGGCCTCGCGACGGTGCTGTACGAGGACATGCGCTTCGACGACGAGGGCCGGCTGCGCAACCCGAACTTCACCGACTACAAGATCCCGACGTCGCTGGACACCCCCGACGTCGTCATCCCGATCATCGTCGAAGTGCCCCAGCCCGACGGACCGTTCGGCGCGCGAGGTGTCGGCGAGCACACGATGATCCCGGCGGCTCCGATGGTCGCCAACGCCGTGGCCGATGCGACCGGCCTGCGCGTCACCTCGATGCCGATCACGGCGGAGAAGGTTGCACTGGCGATGCTCGCAGCAAGCACCTAGGAGGCATCGACATGTCCGTTGACCTCGAGAAGACGCTCCGGCCGATCGACGCGGACCTGCCGCCGTATCCCGCCAAGTGGGTGACGCTGGCGAGTGGCGACGAGATGGTGATCCGCCAGGTCGGGCGCGACGACGTGTCGACCCTCCTCGCTCATGTCGAGCCGCTGATCCATGTCGAGCGCGACTACTACGACATCGTCGCGGCTCGTGTCTATGCCGAACTGCTCGCCTATCACGTCCACCGGGTGCAGGACGAGTACGTGCTCGTCGCTCAGATAGACGGCGAGTTGGCGGCAGTCGTCAACGGCCGCCAGGTCAGACCGGGGCTCGGCATGTCGTTGCACACCTTGGCCCTCCGCCGAGGTCTGCGGATCGGCGCCCATGCCTTCGCCGCCAAGATGGAGTACCACATGGACATCCTCGGCCACGACGAGGTACTCGTCGTCGCCGAGTCGCCGATCGGCTTCCGGCGCTGGATGATCGAGTACCAGCTGGAGGAGCGCTTCGACACACCCCACGAATTGGGGGGTGTCCCGTCCTACGCGTTGACGCGAGAGCTCTTCGAGCGGGCGCGCAGCAAGCTGGTCGTGGGGCGTCGGCCGGTGCCGGCCGAGCTGCTCGCGAAGGCGCAGGAGGCAATTCTGCCTCCCACCGATCCGCCGACCCCGCCGGCGGACCTGTTGGCCGCCACACGCGCCCGGTACGACACCACCGGCACCGCACTCATGCTGCAACGCCGGATCCAGGAGCAGGGGGTGCACGATGCGTAGCGTCTACGTGGCCGGCATCGGCATCACGACCTTCGGCCGGCTCGAGTATCCCCTGGCGGAGATCGCCGCCTACCCGGCGATGATGGCGATGAAGGACGCCGGGCTCACCGACGTCGAGCAGGTGTACGTGGCCAACATGGGCGGCGGACGGATCAATCATCAGACCGGTCTCGCCTCGGCGGTCGTCGACACCCTGTCGCTCACCCCCGCCGGAGCGGAGGTCATCGAGAACGGTCCCGCGTCCGGCGCGTCGGCGCTGAAGCAGGGCGTGCTGGCGGTGGGATCGGGCATGTACGACGTGGTGCTGGTGACCGGGGCCGAGCGGATGCGGGAGGTCAACAACCTGGATGCCACCGACTTCATCGCCACCCTCACCCATCCGCTCTCCGAGTACGTCTACGGCGTCACCCTTCCCGCTCACGCCGCCATGTTCACCCGGCTGTACATGGCGAAGTACGGCGTGACCGAGCGGCACCTCGCCATGGTCGCGGTGAAGAACCAGAACCAGGCGATGGCCAACGAGTTCGCGCACCTCCAGCAGAACATCACGATCGAAGGCATCCTCGACTCCCCGGAGGCGATGACGAACAACCCGTACGTCGCCGAGCCGCTGCGCTTCTTCGATTGCTGCCCCGTGTCCGACGGCGGTGCCTGCCTGATGTTGGTCAGCGAGGATGCGATGGCTGGTGTCGACCGGCCATGGGTTCGCCTCGCCGGTGTCGGCCAGGCCACCGACAGCCACGCCGTGGCTGAGCGCGCTGACCCGACCGAGCTGACCGCGGTGCGGCTGGCGGCCGAGCGGTCGTTCGCGATGGCCGGGTGCGGTCCGGCCGACGTCGACGTCGCCGAGTTGCACGACGCGTTCACGATTCTCGAGATCGCGGAGAGCGAGGAAGCCGGCTTCTTCGGCAAGGGCGAGGGCCATCTCGCCCTCGAACAGGGAGAGACCGCCCTCGGCGGCTCGCTGCCGATCAACGTGTCGGGTGGTCTGAAGGGCAGAGGTCATCCGGTCGGCGCCACCGGAATCGCTCAGGCACACGAGATCGTCACCCAGTTGCGCCATGAGGCGGGCGCTCGCCAGGTCGACGACGCTGCAATCGGCTTCACCTGCAACTTCGGAGGCTTCGGCAACAACGTCGTGTGCCTCACCTTCGTCAGGGAGCGATGACCGTGGAACGTCGTATCTACGCCTATCGCTGCCGATCCTGCGGCACCGCCCACTACCCCTTCCGGATGCGGTGCAGGGGGTGTGGCAACCTCGAATTCTTCGAGTTCGATGCCGAGCCGCTGCCGACGGCTGGCACGCTGCTCACCTTCACCCACGTGCACAACCTCCCGGCCGAGTACGAGGTCGAGCGTCTCGGTCTCGGCGTCGTCGAGCTCGAGGGCGGCATGCGGGTGACCGGCCAGATCGACATCGATCGACCGGAGCTGGGCATGCCGGTCAGCGGCTCGGTGGAGGTCGTCAGGCATGAGCCGTACGAGGACTACTGGGGCCTCGTCTTCAGAGAGGGGTGACGCCGACCTGATTGGGCTCGAGCGGGGCAAGCGCGCCGCCGGCGCTCCTGTGTGACGTGCTTGCCGGTGGTTCGCGGGATTTGAACCTACGACCTTCGGACGGGCCCACGGGACGATCAGGCCCGGCCGCCGGTGCTCGGCTCGTTCAGCGGTCGTTTCTGGCATTGCTGGTCTTCCCCGGAGTTCCCCGCTGGTCCCTCCTGTTCAGGGCTGCCCCGGGAGTTCTCTGTGAGCTCTTCGGCCCGTCCCTCGGAGTGGACGGCGGCGGCCGTCGCCACGGAAGGCGGCGCTCGCGAGCGACTGCTACATTCGGCGGTCGATGAGCGCAACCGAACGACGAGATCCGTCCATCGGCGTACTCGGTATCGACGTCGGTGGTTCGGGCGTCAAGGGTGCCGTCGTCGATACCGAGACCGGGAAGTTGTTGAGCGAACGGATTCGGATCCCGACGCCGAAGCGGTCGACACCCGAGAAGATTGCCGGTGTCGTTCAGGAACTCGTAGGCCAATTGGGATACAGCGGTCCGGTCGGCTGCAGCTTTCCAACCGTCGTCGTCGACGGGCGGGCATTGACTGCGGGCAACATCGACGAATCCTGGCGCGGCACCCGTGTCGATCAGCTGTTCGCTCAGTCGACCGGCCAGAAGTTCGTGGTGCACAACGATGCAGACGTAGCCGGCATCGCAGAGATGAAGCTCGGAGCGGGTCGCGGGTTGGCAGGAACGGTCATCATGATCACGATCGGCACCGGTCTCGGTTCGGGGGTGTTCTACAACGGCATGTTGATTCCGAACATCGAACTCGGACGAATGTCCGGAAAGGACGGGGAGCCCATCGAGTTCTACGCGGGCGACCGGGCGAGGAAGGTCAACAAACTGAGCTGGGACGACTGGGGTGAGCGATTCAACTACTTCCTGCAGCGGGTCGAGCGTGTATTCACGCCAGCTCATTTCGTCATCGGCGGGGGCGCAAGCAAGAAGCTCAACAAGTTCGTCGACAAGCTCGACGTGAAGGCGTCGATCCGCGTCGCTCAGTTCCGGAACAACGCCGGAATCGTGGGTGCCGCCATCGCATCACGGCAGAACGGTGCTGCAACGAGCCCTCGCGACGAGTAGCTCGCTGGCAACCGCCGCGACGTTCGTCCCTTGCGGCCGGTGTGAACGTTGCTGTCCCGACAGGCTGAGGGGTCCGGCCGACTGGGACTCGCCTGGCGGCCCCGCCTCAAGTGCAGTCCGTGGCGACGCCCAGCGCTGCACAGACCTGCCCCATCCGAACACCGCTCAGCGTCCCCAGCCGATCGACGAGGACACCGAGCGACACCGACTCGACCGAATCGAGGTTGACCGCACTCACCCGCGGAATCGGGTCGTCGCCGGGCTCGAGAACGACTTCACTCGGTAACCCTCGGATGGTCGTGGTACACGGCGCCACGAGCACCCGACCGAGTCGCGGGATGGCGACGTTCCGGCTGAGCACCACGACCGGCCGCCGACCGATAGCGGGGGGCTCGCACCACCACACTTCACCTCGTCGCGGCAGATCGCTCACGTGGCCGACGCCGCGTCGCGAAACGACGAGAGGTCGCCCCACTCGTCAGGCTCATCGATCGGATGCTCGTCGTACGCGGCCGAGTAGGCGCTGTCCACCTCGGCGCGCCTGTATCGGTCGAGCAAGGCAGCCAGAGCGGCGTCGATGAGCTCCGCATCGTTCGACCCGGCGCCCCGATTGCGCGCTTCGTCGAGCAATGCGCTGTCCACCGTCGTACTGATCCTCGTTCGTGCCATAGCACAAGCATGCCACACTTATGCCACCTCCGTCTCGCGTCTCGATTCGGCGCAAAGGGGGGGGTCACTGCATCGCGGGTTGGGTGATCATGTTGTGCGGGCTCTTGCGGGTGAGAGGCCGTCGATGAGGTAGAAGATCGTTGCGGCGGCGTAGGAGATCGCTCCGTAGATGACTGCTCTGGTGCCCCAGTGTTCTTCGTCGGCGAGGTCTGCGAAGCCGATCGCCACGTCGGCCGCGGTGACGACGGCGAAGAGTGCGGCTGTCTTGAGTCGGTGACGATGCCTTCTCGGGTCGACCAGTCTCAGCTGCCGCGCGACTCGGGGTCGTCTGCGCCGAACCCGGCCTTCCTGGCCCGCAGGGCGATGTCGGTTCGGTCGGTGGCATGCAGTTTCGAGAGGATGTTCGAGACGTGGTTCGCGACGGTACGGGGGCTGAGATACAACGCTCGCGCGATGACGGGGTTGGTCTCGCCGCGGGCGACCCGGTCGAGGACTTCTCGTTCTCGGTCGGTCAGCTCCGGGAACACAGGCGTGGCCTCGGTACTTGACGGCCGCATGAAGAGGTCGAGTACACGCTCGGCGACTCCGGGGCCGAAGATCGCCTCGCCGTTGGCGACGCCGCTGATTGCTCTGCGGAGTTCGTCGGGGTCGGCACCCTTGAGCACGAACCCTCGGGCTCCGGCCCGCATCGCCGCGAACACGCTTGCGTCGTCATCGAGCATCGAGACGACCAGCACCGCCGCGTCGGGATACGCAGCGCTGATTGCCCGGGTGGCGGTGATCCCGTCGGTGCCGGGCATGTGCAGATCCATCAAGACCACATCGGCCCCGGTCTCGCGAACAACGGCAAGCGCTTCATCGCCGTCCGCCGCTTCGCCCACCAGTTCCATGCCGTCGATCGACGCGATGAGTGCTCGGACACCCTCGCGGATGAGTGCATGATCGTCGACCACGACGACACGAATGGGCGCGCGGGGTGTCATGTCGAACTCACGTGGAGCGGGAGGTGCAGTCGAACCATCGTGCCTCCGGTCGGGCGGTTCGCGACATGGAGCGTGCCGCCGAGTTCGGCGGCGCGTGTTTGCATCGACCGCGCCCCAACTCCCGGTACGACGTCGCCTGCGATGCCGTACCCGTCGTCGATGACTTCGGTGCGGAGACCTTCGCCGTTGCAGATGACACGCACGACGCAGTTGGTGGCGTCGGCGTGGCGCACCACGTTCGTGACGGCTTCGGTGATGATCCGATACAGCGCTTCCTCGGTCGCCGCCGGTAACGGGGGCAGGTCGTCGATCTCGATACCGAGCGACACGCCCGAACTGCGAGTGAGTTGGTTCACCTGATCGCGGACAGCTGCGGCAAGTCCGAGCGATGCGACGGCGGGCTCACCGAGCGAATACACCAGCCGACGGACATCGGCGACAGTGTGTTGCAGTGCTTCTCGGGCGCTACCGACGAGTTCGTCGGCGGTTTCGACGCCGTCGGTGGCGAAGTGATTGCGGGCTGCGTCGAGTTTGAGGGTGACCGCGGTCAGTTGCGGCCCGAGTCCGTCGTGAAGGTCACGTTGGATGCGTCGGCGTTCGTCCTGACGAGCAACCACCAGATGCTCCCGAGCCCCGCGGAGACTCTCGACGAGTTCGCTCGCGGCAACAGCGGCGCCAACCTGGCGGCCCAGGGTCTCGAGGAGCTGCTCCTCGCCGGTCGTGAGCGCCCCTTCCCCCCGACGGTGGCCGACCGACAGCACGCCGACGCGTTGACCGTGGTGAATCAATTCGACCGCGAAAGGGACATCGTCGGTCTGGGGAATGCCGCTCGTGGCGAGCGTGGCGCCTGAGGCGTCGGTGATCGTGGCGTAGGGGATACGGAGCTGCTCGGTCAGCGCCGCAACGATCGCTCGCAGGCCATCGGCAGGGTCGGCCGCCGTCGCCAGATGACGCCCAAGCTCCGCGACGACCAGATAGGGATCGTCTCGGCGCCCGTACAGCAACCGGTTGACCGACCGTTGAATCCATACCGACGCGGGACCGAAAACAGCGATGGCCACTGCCGCACCCAGAGTCGAAGGGATCGGGCCGTCGCGGCCGACCAAGGTGGACACCGCGGACACCACCATGGCGTAGCTGCCGAGACCCACCACGAGGAACGAGGCCGCCAGCACCGAGCGGCGCACGACCACATCGACCTCGAAGGCATGCCATTGCAGGATGGCGACCACGAACAGCACCTGCATCATCAGTGTGCTGCCAACCGCCACGACAGGACCGACCGTTCCTGGTAGCGCGAACACCGCGACCGGTGTGACCAAACCTGCCAGCTGGATCAGGGTCACCCAGCGGAACTGGCGGCGGCGAACGCCGCTCGAGCCCCGCCATGCGACCGCTGTCACCACCAGAGGCGACATGCCCGCCAGGAACCCCAGCCCGAGAAGTGACGCCGAGATCGCGTCCGCCATCGACGACATGCCGTCGATCCCAACAGGATTCACGACTCCCGCCAGCGCACCGTCGGGCTTGTTCGGCGTCGTGACAATCGGACCCGGTGCAATCACCGACCACGCCACCGATACACCCAGCACCGCAACGACCAGCCATAAGAGCCCTCGACGCCAGCGGCCCTCGAACCGGCCGTCGGGGAACGCCAACACCGCAATCGAGATCAGCGCCGCATGGGGCTGCCACATCCACGAGAAGACCCACAAGCCCCAGTCGACCCCGACCCAGCCCTCGACCGCGGCCGCTCCCGAATACGCCGCAGCCAAGCCCGCGACCGCCACCGACACCCCGGCAAACAAGAACAGCCACCCCACCACCAAGGCCGGCCGGCGGCGAACCAGCCACCACCCCGATACCAAGAAGCCCGGCGCGAAACACGACACCAGCCACTCGCCGAGATCACCGTCCAGCGAGCCTTGCTCCAGCACCGCGACGAACGGAACGGTTGCCACCAGGCAACCAGCCGTGACGACAACCAGCACGATGTCGACACGAAATCGGAGAAGCAGACCAGAAGGAATGCGTGAAGTCTCCACCCGCAGGCCGTCGCTGTCACGAGCCCCGTCTCACGGCTAGCCCGTGAGGATCTCACGACCAGGCCGTGATCTCAGCCCCGTGACCAGATGAGCGCTTCCGTGGCCTACTCACCTGACCCGCCTTCTACGACAAAGGAGCATCATCATGAACCTGATCGCCATGATCGTCCTGGCCCCGACACTCGGATGGTTCGTACCGAACCGACGCCACCTCTACGCCGCGCTCGCCGCCGTCTGGGTTCTGATCCTGCCGTTCCAAACCCACAACGTCCTGCTCGGTGAACAAGCCGACGAACCGCTCGCGAACACGCTCGCCTACTTCGCCATGAACTACACCATCCTCGCCGCAGGGCTCGGCATCGCCACCCTCATCCACCGCCGCCGTCACTCAGCGGTTGGCTCATCCGCCGGAGCTCCGAGACCCGCCAGCTAGGTGTTCCGCCAGCCACCACATCGGATACCTGGGCGACCGCGAACCAACGGCCGTGCCAACGGTCAACTCTCAGCCGGAGTCGCAATACCGGTCGCAGCCTGAAACGCGAACACCGAACTCAAGAACGCACGCTGTGCGAGGCCCTTGTACGACGAATCCACCCGCGTCGTCACGCCAGCGGCGACGAACAAGACGAGCGTCAGTACTCGAGACACACGGGCGACCCGGCGGTACCAGACCGGCTCGAGCTCAGCCGGCTCGAGCTCCTTCGCAGCGACGAACGGCATCGCCGTCCACAACACAAAGGTCGCGATGCTCGCAGCGCCATGGCCCGCATCGGATTGCGTTGCGCTCGGGTCGAACCCCGGCTGAGGGCAGCGCGGCTCGCTCACGCGAACCAGCCCCGCAGCAATGGTCGTGATCCCGGCAGCTCGCTCGACTCGGCGCAGCGTCTGCGTCGGCGCGCTCGCCAGCAGATTCGACGCGCCCAGCGCCAGAAAACCCGGAATCATGATCCTGGCCGAAGACTCTCCGCGCGCTGCAAGACCGCTCACATGATGCGACCGGTGCGAGTAGCCAGGCTGGCGGCGGGCCGCAGCAACGGCGGCGCCGACAAAACTCGCAGCGCCCCAGAGCCCCGCGGCTCGCCGGATCAGCATCATTGTCTGAGTGTCGCGCCAACCACCATGCGCGTCGAGGCTCGCTCGAACACAAGGGAGCCAAATCCCGGCCAGACATCTGCCGTAGAAGGCGACCTCGCCAGAACGGCTCGGCCACACCCACATCACCCACATCCTGCAGACCTACCAGCACGTCCTGCCCGGTATGCAGGCCGACGCCGCCGCCACCGCCGAACGCCTCGCCAGCCCTAGTTCGACGGCCAAGAAGAAGACCATCAAGCAGGCCGGGAAGACGCCGGTGGAACGTCGAGGGAACAACCGGAAGAACGCCGCCTGAGCCGAGAGAACGGCCCGACAACGACGAAGGCCCAGGCCGTTGACCTGGGCCTTCACACATTCGTTGGTGGCGGGGGCGGGATTTGAACCCGCGACCTTCGGGTTATGAGTTCGTCAAAGCCCATATCGACTGATGTCGATCAGTGCCAAAAAGTGCCGTTGACCTGGCGTTTTGCCTGGTCAGCGTGTTGGCCTGTTCCTGTGGATAACAGGCTCTGACGGGCCGTCCGTTAGAAGATCCGTTAGAAGTCTTGCCCAGAAGGGCTTTTTGTTTACCTCAAACAAGTCGATAGTCTGAGCAAGTCACCCGGAACCGCTCCGGACTCCTCCAACTTGCCTCGATCGGCGACTTGTTCATGGCACGCAAACCAGTCCTCCAAGCAACTCGGCGTGTGTTCGCCGCGACCGTAGAGTCGCTCGACTCGCTCGTGCCACCGGGTTGGCAAGTCGAAATCGCTCGACGCTCCGACGATGGCGGTGTCGTGCGCGTCGACTCACCCGACGGCGTCTCCGGCGAACTGCGCGTGATCGTCTGCCGAGATCTCACTCCCCGCGAGGTGGTCGCGCTCCCCGAACCTGAGGAGGCCACGATCGTCGCAGCTGAATGGCTGAGTCCTCGCAGTCGCGAGCTGTTGGCCGACATCGGGTACGGGTATGTCGACTTGACCGGCAACGTCGGTGTCGTCGTGAGTCGGCCGGGGATCGTCTGTCGGACCGATGGGGCCCAACGCGACCCCTCCCCCAAACCGGTGCCCCGCCTCAACATTCGCGGCCCACGTGCGTGGGCCCTGCTCCGCACGCTCGCCGAAGTGCAGCCGCCCTACGGCGTGAGCGACCTTGCCAACGCCATCGACAGCGACCCTGGCTACGTCTCGCGATTGCTGGCTGCCCTGGCTGATGAGCTCCTGATCAGCCGCGTGGCCCGTGGGCCCGTCGAGCATGTCGAGTGGGAGGCGATGCTTCGCCAGATCACATCGAGCTACTCGCTCCTCGAAGCGAACGACACGACGAACTGGGTGGCGTCGGGCGGTGCCGAGCAGTTCGTCGAAGACCTCGCGAGCACCAACGCGAAGACATGGGCAGTGACCGGCTCGTTTGCCGCGTCTCGGCTCGTGTCGGTCGCGGCGCCCGAGATTGCCGTGGTCTACGCCGACGACCCCGAACGCATCGCCACGCTGGCACGGCTCAGTCAGGTCAGGAATGGCGGGAACGTCGTCATAGCCCGGCCGTACGATCAGATCGTGTTCGAACGCACGTGGACCAGAGACAACGTCGTGTACGCCTCCCCCGCACAGATCGCGGTCGATTGCCTCACCGGTCCCGGTCGAATGCCGACCCAAGGCGAGGCACTGCTCGAATGGATGCGACGCAAGGCACCACGATGGCAGGCGCCGTCGCTCACGGCGGCCGCTCACGGGCCATGACCGACGAGCTCCGCATCGAGTGCGCCGAAGCCCCACGCAAAGCTGGTCGAACCGGTCGCCGCGTTGCGTTCTCACCTTGGCAGACCGGTTCTTGTTCTCGTACGGGCGAAGCGCCTATACGTATCAAATACGAAACAGTCGTTTCATTTATGATCGATAGATAGTACGGTGCCGGTATGGACTTCGTGCATCCCGTCCAGGCCGTGATCCCCGGAACGCAAGGCCGGGTGCTCGCTGTGCTCGCCGAGACCACCGCCGAGCTCAACCTCCGTACCGTGGCTCGACTCGCCAGCGTGAGCCCGGCCCAGGCGTCGCGGGTGCTTCCCGGCCTCGTCGAGCTCGGTCTGGTAGAGCGACGCGAGGTACCACCGTCATCGCTGTTCCGGCTCAACCGCGAGAACGTGGTCGCGCAAGTCGTGATCGAGCTTGCCCGGTCGCGTGACACCGCGCTCGAGCGAATGGGTGCCGTCGCCCGCGAGCTACCGCTTCCACCCGCAAGCGTGATCGTCTTCGGGTCATTCGCTCGACGCGAGGCCGACAGGCAGAGCGACATCGACGCCGTGATCGTTCGCCCAGACGACGTCGATGATGACGATGACACGTGGACCGCGGGGGTTGAACAGTGGCGCAGCAAGGTCCGAGCGATCACCGGCAACCCCGTCGAAGTCATCGAGATCGGGCGGTCTGAGGCCATCGAGAAGTTGTCGAGCCGAGGGCAGCTCTGGCGAGACGTCGCCCGCGAGGGCGTGGTGGTCCAGGGTGCGACGCTCGATGAGCTCCGAGGCGCGCTCCGTGGCTAAACCGATGCGGACGCGGCAGGTGTCGGCCCCTCAGATGCGTGCATACGCGAGCAAGGCCGAGGAATACGCCGAGGCTGCTGCGAGCGAACTCGAGTCCAAGCGGTACATCGCGGCAACCAGCTTGGCGATTCACGCCGCAATCAACGCGGCCGACGCGGTGTGCGGCGCCCGCCTCGGTCAGCGTGCCGCCGGCGAGGATCACGACCAAGTGCTCACTCTGCTCCAGCAGGCCGGACCCGACGGCGCCACGGTTGTGAAGGACCTGCGCCGGCTCCTGCCACTCAAGACCAAGACTGAGTACGAACCAGGCGATGTCGCCCCGGGCGTCGCCAGGAATGCAGTCGAGCGCGCGCAACGCTGTGTGGCAGTCGCACGGGCAGTGGCCGCCAGCTCCAAGTAGGGCCCCTCGCCGCATCGAGAGCGGGGCAGGGAGGTCAGAAACTCCGGACCGGCACGAGTCTCTCACCGTCTGGGTCATCGGTGACTTCGCCCTGGGTAAGATCGCAGAGACGCTTCCTCTCGTGGCAGAACTCCGCTGTCACAAGTTCCTTGTCGCCGGCAACTGATCGTCCCCACGGAAATCGCGTCCAAGGCCGGGCGCCGAGGTGCTCCACTTCCCCGCGGCCACGGCAGAACCGCGGCGCGCAAGAGCCCGGGAGTGGAAGGCGCCCTGGTCGATCACGACCTGATCGAGATCGTCGCCCTCGAAGACGCCGACCAGCGCCGGGCCGTGGTCAACGTGGCGGGTCCGGCCGCGCTCGTCGTGGCCAAGGCCCACAAGCTCGGCGAGCGGCTCGAGACACCCCAGCGACTCTTGTCCAAAGACGCCGGCGACGTGTATCGGCTCTTCGACGTCAACTCGATCGAGGAGATGGCAGTGGCTCTTGGTGGGCTGCTCAGCGATGATCGATCACGATCGGCGACCGAGCTGGCCCTTGGCTACCTCCGGCGCCTGTTCGCGACCCCGAGAAGCCCCGGCGTCGAACTCGCCGTGCAAGCTCTCGACGGCATCATCGACCGAACGACGGTGGCGACCTTCATTTCCGGCCACACCCGCGACCTCCTGGACACGCCCTGAGCGACCGCCAATCGCGTTAGCGATTCGCACCCACCAAGCCAGGTCATCCCCAGAAAATGCAAGTGGGGTCGCGCTTGACCTCTTCGATCAGCTCGTCGATGTGAGGGGTCGGATCAGCCAGGTCGTACTCGTGGAACTTGAGGTTCCGGTCCCGCCAGTACAGCGACCACTCCTTGCGGACCTTCGTGTAGCGAAACCGACAGATCGCGAACCGTGTCCAGTCGGGACCGAGGTCCGCCCGCCATGGGGGCCGACACTCGAGCACGGTGATCGTCCGATCGCCCACATCGACCTCGAAGCGGAGTTGGTCGCGGGCGTCGGGTGGCATGCCGGCGTTTCGGCCGTCGATCCACTTCTGAACGCGGGCAAGATCCAGGTCAGGGATCACGTGCCATCCGCCGGCGGTGGCCCGTCGCGATCACCCGTCAGCATCGGAACAGTCCGGACATCTTCTCGGCTTTCGACCACGTGTTCGTGTACGTGTCCAGACAGCCCCGCAACTCTCGCAGGTCAGGACCTCGAGAACGGCTTGTTTCGGTCGAGGCTTTGCCCCTTTCGATGGGCGCCCTTGATCTCGCTCCGACGCCTCCGATCGCCGAACCAGCGGCGCGCACTGATCACAGCGCTGGCTCGACCGTTTGCCCGCGCGGGCAGGCACCGTCCACGTCGCGAAACAGTCGGGGCATGTCACAACCTTGAGAGCTTCGATCGAGGACCCAACGGCCTCGAAGGTGGCGCCGGGCGCCGCTGTCGCGAATGCAGCGGTCGTGATGATCGGCACGTTGTAGCTGCGGGCCTTCACTGCCTTGCCGGAACTCGACGCCGCGTCGTAGGCGACAAGAAGATCGGTGCGCCTGGTGACCCCCTTGCCGACCTCGAGGCCGAACTGTTCCGCGCGCGCAACGAGGGCAACGCGCTCGAGCGCCGGGTCATCGCCGGTGAACGTCACCGACATGCCAGGCCGCAGCGTCACCTCGACAGAATTCGACCGCGCCGGGCGCGTTCTGCGTTCCACGAGCACCTCATCGACCTCCAAGGCTGAAGAGACCCGCAGAAGCGCATCGAGCTCTTCCTCGGTGACGACATGATCGTCGAGAGCGGCGTCAACCAATTCGTTCACGAATCGCCGGTGGGCCTGCGCAACGCGTGCATCGTCGAGACCGATTTCGTTGGCGAAACGGCGAAGGTGGGCTCGCTCCTCGCGATCGAAATGCAGGTCTGCCACCGCTCGACCCACCAGTTCGAGGTATGAAATCGTGTCCGACTCGGCGCCAGCGTGGGTCAGGGCAGCGGCGAGACCCACGATCAATGGCGGATCGGGAATGACCACCGGGGCGCCGTCGGTCCGCCGGAACACGCGGCCGCTGCGACCAAGCATCGTGGGAGCGGCCGCCGGGCCACCCGGCTGGCAGTGATGCGCAACTCGCATGAGTAACGACGCGGTAGCGGTCGCGTCCACGACGGCGCAGTGAGCCCCGTCCAAGGGAATCTCGTGTTCGGCACAAGCCACCGTGAGTCTCGCCTGGACTGCACGAAGCGTGTCGATTCCAGCCGTGATACTCAGATCGGCCCCGAGGCGCTCGAATTCGCCCACGAGCATCCGGGCATCGAATGGCAAGTTGTGAGCAGCCACACAGGCGCCGTGCAGCCGGACGGCCAGATCGCCCGCGATGTCTGCGAAGACCGGGGCATCGCGAAGCGACTCAGCCGTCAGGCCATGGATGTGCGATGCACCCACATCGCGATCGGGTTGAACGAGAGTGTCCCAGGTGTCGACGATTTCACCATCCAGCGACAGGGTCACGAGTGCTACTTCGACCACGCGGTCCGACGGATACACGCCGGTCGTCTCGCAATCCACGACCACGATCCGATCCGCGCCGCCAGCCAGCCGCCCGAGCACGTCCGGTGACGCGACCGGCGGACGCAAGTTTGGCTCCGAGAGCGGCCTCGTCAACCGGGGAGGTGCTGGAGTGTGCCCCACGTTCGCTCCCTGACCGACGGGTCGATACGTCTGGCGACGGAAGCGGTCTAGGAACCCCATCAGCTTGCAGCCTGCAGACGCGCCATGCTCGTAGCGGCGAGCTCCATGACACCATCGACGCGAAGCGCCGGGTCGCTCGCTGCGATCTCGCAAAACAGTCGGGACGGCAGATAGATCTCGGGCCGTTGCATCGCCATCCAGCTCCGCAAGGTTTCTGCGATTGGCACAACGCTGTCGGCTGCATCCGTGTGACGGATGTCTGGTTCGATGCGGTCGAGAAACTCCCACGGGTTCATGCGAGCATCGATCTCGAAGTGCTTGAGCACCTGAGTGATCGTCGCCTCGCGGAGCGCCCAAGCGTGTACGAACGCGGCAAGTGGAACGAACGGGATTCGACACGTCCGGACGAGACCAGGATTGCACCATGGTCGCAACGTAACGATCGCCGGAACGTCGACATCCCCCTGACCCAGGCCACCGTCGAGCACAGCAAGCACCTCAGCTTTGGTACGGCCGCTCTGATTCGCCCAGCGTTCCGGATGCTGTTCAACAGTGAAGCCTTCGAGGACACTCCATACTTGATTGATCGCGATCTTCAGCTCCGCATGTTCCCAGTATGCGAAGAGGCCGGCCTTCCGATTGCATCCAGCTGCTGTCACGAGGGCGTCTCGGAGCGTCCAGGAACTTGAACTGGAAGCCTCGCTCTGATCGAGCGCAGCCGAGAACTCCACTGCGTCGTCCGCCAGAATCTCGCGTGCCCTCTCGATGAGTCCCAATCTCCGAAACCTCCCCGCGTTGGAAGAACCTTACGTCTCGTACCGGGGCGCTGTGACAGAAGTCGGGATCTGCCGTGGCCCCCTACAGGACCAGATCATGCGTTGAGCAGGAGACAGGGCCTTCGAACTGAGAGCAAGACCATGGTCAGACCTGCGAAGCTCGCGAAATGGAAGAACCAGGCCCCCGAACTGACCTCCCCTGGCTCGAGCCGACGGTGAAATTCGAGAATTCGGAGCTCGACGCCGAAACACGGGAGTGGTTCTCGAAGTTCGGGCTTCACTTCCGGGATGGGCTCTACACATCCCAAGCGATCCGTTGTATTCACGCCAGGACTCGCAGAAGCGATCCTGCGGGCTTCTCACCACTACGTAGCGACCATTTTCGCTCCGGCGGTCGGTGACGGGTAGCTACAGCCCCTAGCCTCGATAGTGCCGCCCTCTTCCGGAGAACGGAGGCTGTGTGATTAGCCAGGACAGCTCCTCAGGAATCAAGGGGCCAGCCGTACGTCGAAGGCTGGGCATGGGGCGCAGCGGGGTAGCGCTGCCGGTTCAACGTTACCCACGGTAGGACGGCTCAGCCGACCCAGGCACCACGGGACCGGGTCATTGTGCAGGCCTGCACCGATCACTGCACCGACCAGCCACCCCCCGGCACGCGCGCAGCAACATCGACCATCCTCAAGCGCCGCATCAAGGGACACGAGTTGACAGCGCCTCGGCTGCAGTCACTATCGGGCGTCGCACTTGGGCCGTGATGTAGCGCTGCCTGCCGGTCGCCGACCGGATTATGGAGCGCACGTTCTGTGCGGCTCTCCTTGAGCGCCCGGTGCTCCTGTCTGCCGGATCCAGGACGGGTCTGAAGCTGTTGCTGCGCCGGGAATATCGGGCACCGCAGAAGGGCCGAACTGTTACGGCTCGCCCCGGTGCGCCAGAAGACTGGTGCATCCGTTGCGCTTGC
>JAHEJN010000065.1:0-12357 GCA_024638845.1 Acidimicrobiales bacterium
GCGAGCAGGTCGTGAGGTACGTCGAGGACAGCGAGCGGATCCTCGGCGAGGTCGTCATGCTCAACCTTCTCAAGTTCAGGGAGCGAGCCGAGAGCGTCGATGGGGGTACGGGCAAGGACTCCTACGGTCGCTACGGCGAGGTCGCCCTGAAGAAGATCGCGGAGCGCGGCGGCACCGTCGTCTGGAGCGGGACGCCGGATCAAGTGTTCATCGGTGATGAGGATGTCAACGACTGGGACATGGTGGTCCTCGTCGCCTACCCGAATCGCGCCGCGTTTCTCGAGATGGTCGCCGATCCCGAGTATCAGGAGGGCCACCGCGACCGCGAGGGCGGGCTCGCGCGGACGGCCCTCCTGGCGATGACACCCGGAGAGGGCTTCGCGGCGATCGACGAGGGCAAGGGGATCCGATGACCGACACCATTCCCGGACAAGACTGGTTCGAGGGGAAGATCGGGCGCACAGGAGCGGAGTCCGAGCCGTTCTTCCGGCCAGCTGCGCACCCCGGCGAGACGGCACCGAATGTGCTCGTCATTCTCTACGACGACCTCGGTTTCAGTCACTTCAACTGCTTCGGGTCCACGCTGCACACCCCGAACGCCGACCGACTCGCCGCCGGCGGTGTGCGCTTCACCAACTTCCATGTCACCCCGCTGTGCTCGCCCACGCGGGCCGCGCTGTTGACCGGGCGCAACCACCACACCGTCGGCGTGCGGACCGTTGCCAACTTCAGGACTGGCTTTCCATCGGGCACCGGCGCCATCTCCCCCAACGCGGCGACGATGGCCGAGGTACTCGGTGCCAGCGGCTACGGCACGTGGGCCGTGGGGAAGTGGCACCTCCTCGACATGGAAGAGGCGTCCGCCGTCGGGCCGTTCGACAACTGGCCCACCCAGCGCGGCTTCGATCGCTTCTACGGATTCCTGGACGGTGAGACCGACCAGTTCCACCCGGAGCTCACCTACGACCAGCACCACATCGATCCACCGGCCACCGCGGCCGAGAGCTACCACCTCACCGAAGACCTGGTCGACCATGCGATCGAGTTCATGCACGACTCGAAGTCGATCCGGCCCGACCGCCCCTTCTTCGGCTACGTGGCCATGGGCGCGATGCATGCGCCCCACCATGCGCCACAGGAGTACCTCGACAAGTACCGGGGTGCCTTCGACGAGGGCTGGGATGTCTTCCGCCAGCGGTGGTACGAGCAGCAGATCGAGATGGGCATCATCCCCGAAGGCACCCAGCTCGCGCCGCGGAACCCCGGAGTCAAGGCCTGGGACGAACTGTCGGACAACGAACGGACGCTCTTCGCGCGGTTCCAGGAGGCGTTCGCCGCATTCCTGGATCACACCGATGCTCAGATCGGTCGACTGCTCGACACCCTTGAACAGCTCGGCGAGCTGGACAACACCCTCGTCATCCTGACCTCGGACAATGGAGCGTCGCAGGAGGGCGGGCCGAACGGTCAGCTGCACGAAATGTTGTTCTTCAACAGGCGATTCGACGCGGCCGACGACATGATGCACGGGCTCGACGACATCGGCGGACCGAACTCCCACACCAACTATCCGTGGGGCTGGGCCCAAACCGGGTGCTGCCCGAACAAGTGGTACAAGCAGAACACCCATGCCGGTGGCGTCCGATCGCCGCTCATCATGCACTGGCCGGACCGGATCACCGACACAGGTGGGTTGCGGCACCAGTTCCATCACGTCATCGACATCGCGCCGACGGTCTACGAGGCAGCCGGCGTCACGGTGCCTTCGTCGTACAAGGGACATGACCAGATCCCGATCGCCGGCACGCCGATCATGTACGCCGTCGACGACCCCGATGCCGCCACGACCCGCACGGTTCAGTACTTCGAGATGAACGGCCACCGCGGCATCGTCGAGGACGGCTGGAAGGCCGTCACCAGACGGAACCCGCTCGCACGCGACGCCGAGGACGTCTGGGAGCTGTACTACCTCCCTGACGACTTCTCCGAGTGCAACGACCTCGCCGAGACCGAGACCGAGAAGCTCTCCCACCTCCAGGAGTTGTGGTGGCAGGAAATGGAACTCAACGGGGGCCTCCCGTTCGACCTTGGGATCGTCGGGCCGGGCGCATCCCGTCGGCCCCACACGCCGCACCAGAGTCGCCGGTACCGCTACGTCCCACCGGTATCGCACATCCCGGCCGGAGCTGGGCCCCGGGTTGCGGCCCGATCGTTCACCATCACGGCGACGGTCACCCGAGCTCAGGGCGAGGACGGCGTCCTGTTGTCCAATGGTGGCCAGAACTCCGGCTACGCCTTCTTCGTGCAGGACGACAAGCTCTGCTTCGACTACAACGCCTTCGGCGATCACACACTGGTCATCTCCGATGTGCCGATCCCGGCCGACGCCTCCACGCTGTCGGCGCGCTTCGAACGTGTGGGTAACGCGGGGTCCATCGAGGTCAGGATCGACGGTGACCCCTGCGGCTCAGCCGAGGTTCCGTGGGCGATGGGGGTGATCTCCTTGCTTGGAACCGACGTCGGACGAGGGACGCACTCGCCGGTGAGCACGGCGTACGACGGCCCGTTCCCATTTTCCGGAGCTCTCCACGAGCTGGTGACGGAGGTTGACCCTTCGCCGTCGGAGCAGGCGGATCGAGAGGAAGCTCAGGCCAGGCACGATGCCGAGATGAAGCGGCAGTAGCCACGGCCCTGGCCACCGATGGCCGAGACCTTGCGACAATCCAAGAACACGGAGGAAACACATGTCAGGTGACGCCGCAATGCGGGAGATGGCTGCGAACCTTCCCGTACCGGAGTTCGAGACGACGGCGTTCACGCCGCTCGGCAAGCCGCTGGGCGAGGCGCGTGTCGCCATCGTGACGTCCGCCGCGCTCCACCGGGCCGGCGAGGAGGGCTACACGATGCTCGACACGAAGTTCACGCAGCTCGACCGAGCCGACAGAAATCTCGTGCTCGGCCACTGGAGCCCAAACTTCGATCACACCGGCATCCAGCTCGACCTCAACGTCGTCTACCCGATCGACCGGCTCGAGGAGCTGGCCGCCGCTGGGGTGATCGGTGAAGTCGCCCCGCGTCACTTCGCCTTCGCCGGCAACCAGCCTGACACCGTGTCCGAGGTGCGGCTCGACACCGGTCCGGCCTGCGCCGCTGAACTCACCGCCGACCAGGTCGACGTGGTGCTACTCACCCCGGTTTGACCGCTCTGCACGCGTACCGTGAGTACGCTCGCCCACGTCTTCGAAGCCGCCGGACTCAGCACCGTCGTCTTCGCCTCGATGCGCGAAGTCGCCGAGAGGATTCACCCGCCTCGCACCCTGTACTGCGAGTTCCCGCTGGGTCGCCCACTCGGCAAGCCGAACGACATCGCGTTCCAGACCGACGTTCTCCAACGCGGCCTGTCCCTGCTGGAGGCCACTGGACCGGTACTCGAGTCGCATCCCGAGGTCATCGACTCGGACGAGACGCCGATGGCCTGTGCGCTTCCGCCTCGCCACGACCCCGACCTGCCCCCCGCTGTTGACGAAGCTCAGGGGCTGCGGGCTGCGTATGACCGCTCGGTGAAGGCCCGCGGCATCACCGAGGTCGGGCGGGTCATCACGGCCGACCAGGTGCTCGAAGCACTCAGGGTGCTCGACCAGTGGGCGAAGGGCGCCCCGTGGGCCGAGACACCCCTGCCGGGCCCCGAACCCATCTCCGTTTGTCACGACATTCGTTCGTACTACGAAGAGGCCGGACTTCAACTCGTCGAGGGACCGCCGCCGGGTGGACGAGCCGCGGAAGCCTGGTTCTTCGAGGCGACCGAGGCGGGAAAAACGCTGATGGCGGCGCGGCTCGCGCTCAAGGAACAGGGGGCTCCGTTCCCGCTGTGGTTCTACATGGCGCCGGCGCACCGGTGAGCAAGCTCCGGCCGTTTGGCAAGAAGATCGTGGCCGTGACCAGACGCCTCGAGGGCGACGAGATGCTGTGGCGCTATGGGCCGCGCCGGAACCGGTTGCGGCGCCTGGACAGCCCACCGTTCGATCATCCGGCCACCCGCGCCGCGGCCGAGGCCGCCGGCACGCTGCCCGGCTGACCTTTCGACGAGACGAGGAACAAGACACGCCATGGACATCGTTCTCACCGGGACCGGCTCGCCGATTCCAGACGCCAACCGCGCTGGTCCCTCCACCCTGGTCAAGGCCGGCGACACCCACATCCTCGTCGATGCCGGCAGGGGAGTGGTCATGCGCATGACCGGCGGTGGTTCCATGCCGCCATTCCTGGCCGCAGTGCTCATCACTCATCTGCACTCCGACCACGTGTGCGCTCTCAACGACGTCATCACCACCCACTGGGTGATGACCCGAGGCAACGCCACGCTCCAGATCTACGGGCCCAAGGGCATCGCCCAGTTCGTCGAGCGCCAGCTCCATGCGCTCGAACCCGACATCGGGTACCGGATCGAGCACCACGACCCGCTGACCGAGGGCCCCAAGGTCGAGGTCACCGAGCTCGATCCTGGGGATTCGTTCGCCGTCGCCGACGTCTCGGTCACCACGGCGGCCACCGAGCACTCGCCGGTCAAGCCGACCATCGGGTTCCGCCTCGAACACGAGGGCTCGAGCGCAGCACTTGTCGGCGACACGATTCCCTGTGCCGGCGTCGACGCATTAGCCCGTGACGCTGATGTCTACGTGCAGACCGTCATCCGGCGCGACATCGTCGAGACGATCCCCAACGAGATGGCCCAGGACATCCTCGACTACCACTCCGGCGTCGTCGAGGCCGCCCAAACCGCGACCCGCGTCGGCGCAAAGCGGTTGGCGCTCACCCACATGGTGCCGGCCCCCACGCCCGACCAATATCCCGAGTGGATCGCCAGGGCCGCGGAGCACTACGAAGGCGAGATCATCATCGGCGATGACCTCACCAATGTGACCGTGTGATCGGCCTTGAGTGGAGCCATCGCGAGTGATCGTCAGTCAGGTGGATCGACGAGGCCGACCAATCCGCCGATGGTGAAGCGGGCGAGCGGCTCGCTCAGGAGCTTCCGCTTCTTGCGCCGAGCGCTCGGCGGGGTGTCCAAGTACTGGTGGATGACGCCTCGCGCCATTGTGATGACGAGCTCGGAGACAATCGCCGGGTCGACGGCGCGCGTCGCCTCTGCCCTGGCTGTGTCAATGGCCGCGGTGACCGTCTCGGTCCAGAGTTCTTGAAGCTGAGCGAGGAGAGCCTGCACGCGATCGTCGTCGATCGTCCGCGCGCTCATCTCGATTCGAAACAGGTCCTCGTGGGATTCGATGAGGGCGAACCAACGGTCATAGCGCGCGGTGGCGCGGGCGAGAACGTCGCCGCTCGACGGGTCAGGCAGCGTGGCGCGGGCCGAATCGGCCAGCGCCTTGTTGCTCTGCTCCAGCAGCGCGACGAGGAGATCCGTCTTGTCGCGGAACTGGTGGTAGAAGCTCCCGGTGGAGATCCCGGTGGGCTCGAGGATGTCCTTCTGGACGCTGACCCCGTCGTGGCCCTTTGCTGCGAAAGCGATACGGGCCTGCTCGAGTAGTCGACGACGTGTCTCTGCAGCGGAACCCATCGAGTCGCCTTTCCTAGTTGGCAGCGGATGCTACCGCCCTGACGTCGCCGAGTGGTGACCCCACTCATTGACGACCACCGTCTAGACATAATAGTCTAGACGGTGACCTCTACTCGAGGATACACAGAACGGTCCGCATGACTCAATCCCAGCCTCTCCACGCGCAGCGCCAAGGCACCGCGAAGGGCACGCCGGTGCTCCTGATCCCCGGCCTTGGCCAACAACACCTCGCGTGGCCGCAGAGCATCGTCGATGCACTCAGCGACCACTACCCCATAGTCGCCGTCGACAACCGTGACACCGGCCTCAGTCCGACCACAGTTGGTGCGCTGCCGAATCTTCTGCAGCTGCGCGCCGACCATGAGCAGGGCCAGGTCTCGGGCGTCGCGTACACACTGGAGACCATGGCGGGCGACGTCGTCGCGACGATGGACGCGCTCGAGATCGCCTCGTGCCACGTCGTCGGCTTCTCCCTCGGCGGGATGATCGCACAGGTCCTCGCGGCCAACTACCCCGACCGGGTCGCGTCGCTCACCTCGATCTCCTCCTCCGTCAAGCCCCCGGAGGGAGACCGTGGCGTCACTGGCGAACTTCTCATGGGGGCTGCGCCCGACGCCTCGCCAGCAGACCTCGGGCGTCGTCAAGCCGCTCTGCTCGGCGGACCTCACACCGACCTCGACCATGCAGCCGAAGTCGCTACGGCGGCGCACGGCCGGGCACACAATCCCGCCGGGATGGTGCATCAGCTCGCCGCCATCTGGGCCTCAGGCGACCGCACGGAGGACGTCTCCAGGATCACCGCGCCGAGCCTCGTGCTCCACGGCGACCTCGACCGGTTCGTCGGCCCAGAAAATGGTCACGAGACCGCCGCGGCCCTTGGTCTCACCTTGTCGCTGCTGCCTGAGATCGGGCATGAGATCCCGACGGACCCCGAGCGCATCGTCCCGCACCTTCTCCGTCATCTCGCCGATGCGGATGGTCGGGCATGAGTGAGGAGCAGATGGCGTGGGGATTCGCTCCCGCGGGAGCGCCCAGCGGATGACCGCGCTGTCTCGTCCGTGGGCCATCGACGCGCGCCTTCAACCGCTCCTCCTGACGCTCGGACCCGCCATCGCGGTGGTGGCTGTGCAGATGTTGTTCTTCCCGAGTGATCTCGGATTCGTCCTCCAGGGCTCGACCATCGGGCTGCTCACCGCACTCATCGCCGTCGGTATGGCCCTGATCTATCGGGCCAACAAGGTGCTCAACTTCAGCCAGGCCGACCTCGGCTACATCCCCGGACTCCTCGGAGTGATGCTGGTTGCTGTCAGCGGTCTCAACTACTTCGTCGGCTTCTTCGCCGGTCTGGCTACCGCCATCGTCGGAGGGGCGATCGTGGAACTGGTCGTCATCCGCAGGTTCTTCCGCTCGGCGCGCCTGATCTTGACCGTGGTGACGCTCGGCCTCAGCCAGCTGCTGGTCTTCCTTGCGTTCTGGATGGCTGGGCTTTGGGACGCTTCGTCTCAATCGCAGCGGGTGAACTTCCCGGTCGACATGAAGTTCGAGGTCGGTTCGATCATCTTCCGAGAGGACACCGTGGTCGCCTGGGTGCTCGGCCCATTGGCGATGGCCGCCGTCGCCCTCTTCCTCCGAGGGACAGTCGTCGGCACCGCGATTCGTGGCGCGGCCGAGCGTGCCGATCTGGCCGGGCTGCTCGGCGTGCCAGTACGACGGCTCCACACCATCGTCTGGTCCATCGCCACCACGCTCGCGTTCATCGCCATCTGGCTGCGGGCCGGCATCATCGGCCTGCCGATCGGTGGCGCACTCTCGTTCAACGTTCTGCTGCGGTCGCTGGCCGCCTTGACGCTGGGCAATCTGACCAACCTCCCGGCCATCACCGCGAGTGCCGTGGCCCTCGGGGTGTTGGAGACCGGCATGGTCGCCAACAACCGCAGTCCAGCGGAGAGCGGCGCCGTCCTGGCCGGCGTGATCATCGTCGCGTTGCTGGCGCGCTCTCTTCTCGGGCGCTCCGACAGCCGAGCTGATGCAGACGACACCTCCACATGGCAGGCGGCCGAGGAAATTCGCGACGTCCCTCCGGAGTTGCGGCGGGTGCCCGAGGTGATGATCGTCCGGGCGGGAGTGGCATTGGCCCTCGTGGCTGGCACGATCGCGCTTCCGCTCTTTCTCGGCACCGCCGATCTCATCAAGGCGACCGCCGTCGCCGTCTTCGCGATCATCGGCGTGTCGGTGATCGTGCTCACGGGTTGGGCCGGGCAGGTCTCTCTCGGCCAGATGGCCTTCGTCGCCGTCGGATCGGCAGTCACAGCGAAGCTGACGCACGAGTGGAACGTGGACCTCGCACTGGCGTTGCTCGCGTCGGCAGCGGCTGGCGCGGCGGTGGCGGTAGTCGTCGGACTCCCGGCGCTACGCCAACGCGGCCTCTTCCTCGCCGTCACGTCGCTCGGCTTCTCGCTGGCAACGACGAGCTACTTCCTCAACGACGAGTTCTGGGTCGGGTCGTGGGTCCATGACAGCCCGTTCCGGCGACTCCCACTCTTCGGCAAGATCGACATCGACTCGCCGACACGCATGTATTACGTGGCGTTGGCCGGGCTCGCCATCATCCTCATCACCGTGCGCGGCGTCCGACGGACCCGGACCGGCCGGGTGCTCCTCGCGCTGCGGGAGAACGAGGCAGCGACGCAAACATTCGGGATCAGTCCGCTTCGAGCCAAGCTCACCGGCTTCGCCCTCTCCGGAGCAGTCGCGGCCTTCGCCGGCGGCATATTCGCCTACACGCTCAAGATCTACACCGCCTCGAGCTTCGAGCCCGGCGCCAGCATCGAAGTCTTCGTGATGGGTGTGATCGGCGGCCTCGGCAGCCTGGCCGGTGGCGTTATCGGCGCGGTCTATCTGCAGGGGATGGGCTGGTTCCTTCCCGGCGAATGGGTGTTCTTCGCCAGCGGCGTCGGCGTGCTGGTCGTCTTGTTGATCGTGCCGTCCGGCATCGGTGGCTTGTTCTTCTGGGTGCGCGACCAGTGGCTCCGTTCCGTCGCACGGCGAAAGGGAGTGATCGTCCCGAGCCTGCTTGCCGATGTGGCCCCGACCGCCGAGCAGGAGGCCGATGTGCTCGGCGGCGACGGGCACCCGGTCGAGGGATCCACCGACGACACCGATGGCGAGCCCCTTCCTCAGGCCGCGTTCGGCGGACAGTCATGAGCCGTACCCGTACCGTCCTTTCCGTCGTCCGCCATCCCGTCCGCGCCCTCGATCAGATGACCGAGGGTGGACCCGTTTTCCCGCTCCTCGTCCTCTTCGGCCTCAACGCGGTGGACGAGCTCGACCGCACCGCCTTCGGCGTGCTGTTGCCGGAGATCCGCGAGGAGTTCGGGCTCAACCTGACGGGGCTGCTCGGAATCGTCGCCCTCGTGAGCGCCGCGGCGCTTGCCCTCCAGATCCCGATCGCCCAGCTGGCCGATCGCGGCAACCGCACCCGACTCGCACTCCTCGGCGCCCTGGTCTGGGGGGTGTTCTCCTTCGCGACCGGGCTCGCATGGGTGCTGTGGGCCCTCACCGTTGCGCGGGCCGGCTCGGGCATCGGCAAGGCCGTGGTCGATCCAACCCACAACTCGCTGATTTCCGACTACTTCGAGCCCGCGCTTCGCCCCAAGGTCTTCGCGTTCCACCGCTCCGCCAATGTCGTGGGTCAGATCATCGGGCCAATCCTCGCCGGCCTGCTCGCCTTCTGGTTCGGATGGCGGGTTCCGTTCATGATCTTCGCCCTCCCGACCATCCTGCTGGTGATCGTGGGCCTGCGGATGAAGGAGCCGATCCGCGGCGCCCACGAGCGCCGAGCGATGGGAGCCAGCGAAGAAGCCATCGAAGCCGAGGAGGAGCCGCCGTCCTACGCCGAGGCATGGCGAATGATGTGGAAGATCGAGAGCCTCCGACGAATCTGGTTCGCCCTCCCCTTCCTCGCCGCGTCCCTCATCGGTTTCGGGACCTTCGCGTCCCTGCTGTACGACGAGGTGTTCGGCTTCGACGAGCGGGCCCGCGGGTTCCTGGCCGCCGCGACCGAGCCCGCCGGGCTGATCGGTCTGTACATCGGGGCCCGCATCAGCACGCGGTTGATGGCCCGCGATCCGGGACTCGTACTCCGCTTCCTCGCCCTCACCGCCTTCTTCAACGCCGGCGTTCTTCTCGTGTTCGCCACCGCGCCCGTCTGGTGGGTGGCCACCGGCGCCGCCGCCCTCGCATCGCTCGTCAACGCCATGTTCGTCCCGTCGATCTTCGCGGTGCTGTCGATGGCCATCCCGCCGCGGGCGAGAGCCCTCGGGTTCTCCATAGGGTCGCTCTGGGTCCTCCCCGGCCTGATCGTCCTCCCCCTGATCGGTGCCATCGGCGACGCCTGGGGGATCCGGGTCGGTATGGCGATGATGACGCCGGTGTACCTGATCGGCGCGCTGATGCTGTCCACCGCCGGGTTCGTGATCACCGGCGACATCAAGCAGGTGTGGGAGACGGCGGCGGCCCGGGCCGAGGTCGCCAACGAGCGCCGAAAGGGTCTGAGCAAGCTGCTCCTCGTCCGTGGTCTCAACGTGTCCTATGGCGACGTGCAGGTGCTCTTCGACGTGGACTTCGAGGTGGACGAGGGTGAGATCGTCGCCCTCCTCGGCACCAACGGCGCCGGCAAGTCGACCCTGCTCAAATCGATCTCCGGGGTGGTCGAGGCGGATCGGGGCGCCATCATCTTCGACGGCCGCGAGATGACGTTCGCCCCACCCAACGAGGTGGCGCAGCGAGGGGTGATCCAGGTCCCCGGCGGCCAGGGCGTCTTCCCCTCGCTCACGGTCCAGGAGAACCTCGATCTGGCGGGCTGGCTCCAGCGCAACGACCCGTCGGCGTTCAAGGCCGGCACGGAGCGGGTGTACGAGCTCTTCCCCGCACTGACGGATCGGCGCACCGAGCCGGCCGCCAACCTCTCCGGCGGCCAGCAACAGATGCTCGCGCTCGGTATGGCATTGATATCGAAGCCGCGGCTGCTGATGGTCGACGAGCTGTCACTGGGGCTGGCGCCCGTGATCGTGGAGCAGCTCCTGCCGGTACTGCGCACGCTGGCCGATGAGGGCGTCACCATCATCCTCGTCGACCAATCGGTCAACGTGGCGCTCACGATCGCGGAGACGGCGTATTTCATGGAGAAGGGCGAGATCAAGTTCCATGGACCCACGGCCGAGCTCCTCGACCGACCCGACGTGTTGCGGTCGGTCTTCCTCGAGGGAGCCGGCGCGGCGGTGGAGACTCGCTCCGGCAGCAACGGTCACGGTCCGAAGGCGCGGACGAAGGATCGGGAGGAGTCATCCGTCGATCCCTCCGAACCGGTGCTCGAGACGATCGCGCTCGCCCGCAGCTTCGGCGGGATCCACGCCGTCGACAACGTCAGCCTCGCCGTCGCTCCGGGCGAGATAGTCGGGCTGATCGGCCCCAATGGCGCAGGGAAGACCACCTTCTTCGACCTCGTCACCGGTTTCACACCGGAGGACTCCGGCGACGTTCTGCTCGAAGGACGCGACATCACGGGCCTCGCGCCCTACCGACGCGCCCGACGGGGGCTCGGTCGCTCGTTCCAGGACGCTCGCCTGTTCCCGTCGCTCACCGTCGAGGAGGCGATGGCGGTCGCGCTCGAGCAGGAGGTCGAGGTCCGCAGCGCGGTCGCGGCGATGCTCTACCTGCCCAACGTGCACGACTCCGAGGAGAAGGTGAGGCTCCGAGTCGACGAACTCATCGAGCTCCTCGGCCTGGAGGCGTTCCGTTCGAAGTTCCTCCGTGAACTCTCCACCGGATCCCGGCGCATCGTGGATCTCGCCTGTGTGGTGGCCCACTCGCCGAAGGTCGTGCTGCTCGACGAGCCGTCGAGCGGCATCGCCCAGAAGGAGACCGAGGCCCTGGCACCGGTGCTCACACGTATCCGCGAGCACCTCGGGGCCAGCCTCCTCGTCATCGAACACGACATGCCGCTGGTGTCGGCCATCGCCGACCGCATCGTCGCGCTTGACCAGGGCGCGGTGATCGCCGACGGCACCGCCGAACACGTGCTCCATCACCCGGAGGTGGTGGCGTCGTATCTCGGCACGAACGAGGACGTCATCGCCCGCTCCGGGGACCGCCGTAGTTGACCGACGACATCCGATCACATTGGGGGAAACGAAATGACCGACGTCGATGAATCCGACATGGGACGACAACTGAGACGATGGGGTCCGATCGGGGCGATCGTGGCGATCGTCGTCGTGGTACTCATCGTGCTGGTCACCTCCGGGGGCGACGACGGCGATGAGGACGCCGACCCGGGTACCACCCAACCAACGGGCGAGGGCGAGGGCAGTGACCCGACCACACCGCCCGACGTCGATCCCGACGACCCGATGGCGGCGATCACCGCCGACGGCCTGGTGTTCTGGGCCGAAGCTGACGCGGCCGGGCTCACCGGCGAGTTCGACTGGGGCGACAGGTGCGACACCGACCGCGGCACCTACGCGTATCCCAGCTTCTTCGCGGGCGGCTGTGTCGTCCCCTGGGAAGGGGACAACGGCGGTGCCACCGAGACAGGGGTCACCGAGGACACGATCACCATCGTCGTCTACCTGGGACCCGAAGACGATCCCATTCGGCAATTGGTGACCGGCACGCTCGATGGCGACGATACCCCCGACGAGATCTTCGCGACCCACGTGGGCCTCGCCGAGTTCTACGGGAGCTACTTCGAGACCTACGGCCGGACGGTCGAACTGGTGTCCTAC
>JAHEJN010000065.1:12457-17651 GCA_024638845.1 Acidimicrobiales bacterium
ACCTACGACCAGGCGCAGTGGGCGAATGCGTTCGGCATGAGCAACACCGCCGTGCCGATCGCCCGCGAGGCGGGAGGCTTCTATTTCCTCTACGAGTGGTTCCACGGTGAGGCGCCGCCGGCCCCCAACAGGATCGCGGCGCAGTGGCAGGCCTCGCTCACGTTCGCGCTCCTCCAGGGCGTCGGGCCGGACCTGACGCACCAGAACTATGCGGACGCGATGTTGGCCTCCGCGCCCACGGGACGGGGGGGCATCACCACACCGTCGATCTCGTGGGGGAGCGACAACGAACTGTGGCCCGAGGACGTCCTCCCGGATCTGAATGGCATCGACGACGTGTCCGAGGTTTGGTGGGACCCCGACACGGTGGGGCTCGATGAACTCGAGCGCGAGGGCGCCGGCGTGTACCAGTACGTCGACGGTGGCACCCGCTACCTGCCGGGTCAGTGGCCCGACACCGACTCGAAGGTCTTCGATCCGGACGGAGCGATCGACCGATACTTCACGCCGCCGGAGTCCGAGCGAACGCCGGACTACCCCAGCCCGGCCGGCTGAGGTGTCAGGCGGCGGCGCTCAGCGGGAGGGTGCATCGTCACCGCGGGTTGACGCCACCGAATTAGATATGATTGTCTAGAGAGTATTCGCTAATCCCGCACGCCTTCGAACGCTGAGGAGAAGAAGAGCATGATGCCCAACGGCCAGAACGCCGATGTCGACGAGTTGCTGAGCGAACTGCGGGATTGGCTCTCGGCCAATTGGGATCCGGAATCAACACTCGGGGAGTGGTGGGAGCGCCTCGGCCTCGCGGGCTGGAGCTCGCCGAACCTGCCGGTGGGGGCCTACGGCAAGGGTGTCTCGCGAAGCGACGGCGTCGCGGTCGCCAAGGAGATCGCCGCGTTCGGTGCTGTCGGCGCACCGAGCGGGCTCGGGTCGCTGCTCGCTGCCCCGACGATTGCCACCCACGGGACGCAAGAGCAGATCGATCTCTTCGTTCGCGACATCGTCACCGGCGAGAAGGCGTGGTGTCAGCTCTTCAGCGAGCCGGGGGCTGGCTCCGACCTCGCCGGCCTTACGACGAGGGCCGAGCGCGATGGCGAGGAATGGATCGTCAACGGGCAGAAGGTCTGGACCAGCGGTGGTCAGTACGCCCAGATGGGAATGTTGATCGCCCGCACCGACCCTGACGCTCCAAAGCACAAGGGAATCACCTGGTTCGCGATCGAGATGGACCAGCCCGGCGTGGAGATCCGACCGCTGGTCGAGATGACGGGCCACGCGATGTTCAACGAGGTCTTCCTCTCGGACGCGCGGGTGATGCACGACGCCGTCATCGGCGATGTGCACGACGGATGGGCCGCGACGAACACGACCCTGGCAAACGAGCGAGCCGGTCTGGGTACGGGCGGCGGTTCCGTAGGTTCAGGGCAGACGGCGGGACGAGGTCTTGACCAGCGAGTTGGTGATCTCGCGCCGAAGCAGAAGACCACGGCCAAGAAGCGCACGGGGCCGCGTCCGCCGCGTGGGACTGCGCTGGATGGCGTCGCCCAGGCCACCGGGGCGAACACCGACCCGACCGTCCGGCAGGATCTCGTCCGGCTCCACATCATGGACCGACTCGGCCAGATGAACGCTCAGCGCCTGAAGGCCGCTCGTGCCGCCGGGAAGGACATACCGGGTATGGCCAACATCTCGAAGCTGGCGATGAGCGACATGGTTCGGTTGCGGCGAGACCTCGGTCTGCGACTGCTCGGGCCGGCTGGCACGCTGCACGCCTACACCTCCGAGCAGCAAGAGAGCCTGAACGCGGCGACTGGCAATTCAATGGCTGCCGCGATCACGGGAATGGCGCTCCGCGCGCAGGCGCCGTCGATCTACGGCGGCACCGATCAGATCCAACGCAACATCATCGGCGAACGCGTCCTCGGTCTCCCCAAAGAGCCCGGTGATCTCGCGACGACCCCCTTCTCTCAGCTCCCGAAGAACGCCTGAACAATGGAGGCAAACGTCATGCCAACGCTCGACAACGACGCCGTCAAGTCCCGCTATGCCCAGGAGCGCGAGAAGCGACTCCGAGCGGATGGGAACGCACAATACGTGCGACTCGCCGGCGATCTGGCGACAGACCCCTACGAACCCATGGTCGAGCGCCCGCCTTGTCGCGACCATGTGACCGTCGCCATTGTCGGGGGCGGTTTCGCCGGTCTCCTCACCGCATCGCGGCTGAGTGAGCTCGGCCTCGACGACTTCCGTGTCGTCGAGAAGGGCGGCGGCTTCGGCGGTACCTGGTATTGGAACCGCTACCCGGGTGTGCAGTGCGACACCGCATCGATGGTGTACATGCCGCTGCTGGAAGAGACGGGCTACATGCCGTCCGAGAAATACGCCCACGGTCCCGAGATCCTCGATCATTGCGAGCGCATCGCCCACCACTTTGACCTCTCGGACAAGGCGTTGTTCCACACCGTCGTGACCGACCTCGAGTGGGATGACGAGGCCGCCCGGTGGATCGTTCGGACCGACCGGGGCGATGAGTTCACTGCGCAGTTCGTCGCGATGGGGACCGGCCCGCTGCATGTTGCGAAGCTGCCCGGGATCCCCGGAATCCAGTCGTTTGAGGGTCACGCCTTCCACACCAGTCGGTGGGACTACGACTACACCGGCGGCGACGCCCGCGGTGCGCCGTTGGACAACCTCGGCGACAAACGCGTCGGGGTCATCGGGACGGGTGCCACCTCGGTGCAGGTCGTCCCGAGCCTCGCCCCTTGGGTCGAAGAGCTCTACGTGTTCCAGCGCACGCCGTCGTCGGTGGACGTGCGAGACAACCATCCGATCGATCCCGAGTGGTTCGAATCCATTGCCACTCCCGGGTGGCAGCAGCGCTGGCTCGAGAACTTCACCGCGAACCAGGCCATGGGCACAGCCGAAGAGGACCTGGTCCAGGATGGCTGGACCGACGTCAGTCGCCGCATCCGAGACCTCATCGCGTCGCTGCCGCCCGAGAAGATGACGCGCGAGGGATTCGCGAACGCGTTCCAGGAAGCCGACATCGAGAAGATGAGTGAGATCCGAGCCCGCATCGACGATGTGGTCGATGACCCCGAGACGGCCGACGCGCTCAAGGCCTGGTACTGGCAGTTCTGCAAGCGACCGTGCTTCCACGACGAGTATCTCGATGCGTTCAACTCGCCGAATACACACCTGGTCGACACGAACGGGCAAGGCGTGGAGCGCGTCACGCCGGCCGGCGTGGTCGCGGGTGGTCGCGAGTATGAGCTCGACTGCTTGATCTTCGCCTCCGGCTTCGAGGTGGGCACCGCGTATACCGATCGGGCGGGGTTCGAGGTGACGGGGCGCGACGGTCGACGCCTGTCCGAGGAGTGGCGCGACGGCATGCGCACCATGCAGGGGACCTACGTCCACGGGTTCCCGAACGCGTTCCTCGTCCAACCGTTCCAGGGCGGGAACCTCATCTCCAACATTCCCCACAACCTCGTGGAAGCGGCCCGCACGATCGCGATGATCGTGGCCCACACCCTCGAGGGCGGCCACAGCCGCGTGGAGGTCAGCGCCGAAGCGCAAGAAGACTGGCTTGCGTTGCTGCGGTCCGCGCCCCCTCGCGTCGCCGGCGCCGGCGGCTGCACCCCCGGCTACTACAACAACGAGGGTCAACCTGGGGCTGGAGACTTCGTCGGCGGCTACCCCGGCGGCCCCCAGCGCTACTTCCAGTACCTCGACGACTGGCGGAGCACAGGGAGCTTCGACGGGCTCGAGTTCTCGTAGGCTCAGAAGTCGCCTTGACGGCGATTTGTTCGGGTGCACCCGCCGCGCACGGATGGAAGCAATCTCTGGACAAGCAGTGTCTGAACAAGCAATGTCTGGACGAGCAGTGTCTGAACAAGCAATGTCGCATCGGCTGGTGGGCATCTCGCCCGGCGAGGCCGATGATCACTTCTTCACCGGCACCACCCGCTCGAGCAGCCTCGGTCGGCTCTACGGCGGCCAAGTGGCTGCGCAGGCACTCACCGCGGCTGACGCGACCGTCACGAGCGACCGGTCGGTCCACTCGCTGCACTGCTACTTCATCAGAATGGGCGAACCCGGGACGCCCGTCGACTTCCACGTCGAGCGCATCCGGGATGGTCGAGGATTCAGCACGAGAAGGGTGACCGCGTCGCAGGACGGCCGCGTCATCCTCGACTTGATCGCCTCCTTCCATGTTCCCGAGCCAGGACGCGAGTGGAACCAACACGCAGCCGGGCCGTTCGAACTCCCGCCCCCGGGGTCGGGGCCGAAGCGGTTGGCGTACTTGGCGGACTATCTCGAGTTTCGGAGCGTCGTCCCGGGATCGGGCAGGGGATGGCAGATCCAGCCCTTCTGGTTCCGAGCGTCGAAGGCGCTGCCCGAAGATCCGGCGCTTCACGCCTCGTTGATCACCTATGTATCCGACTTGGGAATACTCGCCAGCGGCCGTGAGCCGGGGAGGAAAGAGCCGCTCGCGGTCGTGGCCAGCCTCGACCATTCGCTCTGGTTCCACCACCAACCGAACCTGAACGACTGGATGCTCTTCTCTGCGGAACCAGTCGCCCATGTCGGAGTTCGTGGCATGGCCCGGGGGACGTTCCACGACCGACAAGCACGACTTGTCGCTTCGGTCGCGCAGGAGGGGCTCTTCCGGCCGGCTCGCCAGGCCGGCTCGGGCTGAGTTGTCGGTCACGTTTGAGATCACGCCGCCACTGAAACCCGCTCCTCCGAAAGCAACCCTGATCTGCACTGCCTCCGTACTCCTGATGAACGAGTCGCCGACCTCGACGGCTATCCCTCTCTTTCTCCGCACTACGTCGATGTTCTCGCTGACCCGGACGACACCGAGGGCGGCACGCTGCGCGTGCGCCCGACCCTGGGCGTGTCCGTAGTCGCACTGGGTCTCGATCGGAGCCTCGCGCGCTGAGATGCCTCTGACCAGGCCGAACACCTACGCAGCACCCAGCTCGGCACTCCAGGTAGCGCGTGTACTTTGGGTTAAACTCCCCCCTCCGACACAAGCGTTAGTACACGCCAAACTCTTCGACCTGCAGCGTCGCTTCGCAGTCAGTTGGAAGCACGTGGTTCAGTAGTTGGCTAGCTGTATCGCTTGCGTGGTAGCTGTGGTAAGCTACTGATGTGGCGCCTTCGAAGACGACAACGTTACGAGTTC
>JAHEJN010000152.1 GCA_024638845.1 Acidimicrobiales bacterium
ACTCGCCGGCCCGCAGATCGTCGAGGACACCATCGAGTTCTTCCGATCGTTGGCCGGCCTCGAGGACGGGCTGTCGACCCGCGCCGCCGTCGTCTCGGCTCTCCTTCGCGAGCCCGAGACGAGCTTCGTGCTGGTGTCGAGTCCCCGGTCGGAGGCGATCGACGAGGCAACGCACCTGGGCCACGCGCTGCACGAGGGCCGCTACCGGATGCGGGGAGTGGTGGCCAACCTCGTGCACCCACTTCCACCGGAGTGCGATCTCGACGATGCCCTGGTCCCCGTCGGGTCGGCGCTCGCCGACCAGCTCGAGCACCACCGCGAGCTGACCGCGCTCGCCACGGCCGAACGTGAGGAGCTGGGTGCGCTGTGGGCGATCATCGACGAAGGTGGCGTCGACGCCGATGCACCTCCGGTGGCGCGGTGCGAGGTGCCGCTGCTGGACCACGACGTGCACGGGCTCGACACGTTGGCCGAGATCGCGACGATTCTCTCCGGCTGACGGAGACCGGTGCGACCACGAGGGTCGAGTCAGCCCCGTGGCCCGATCGTCCACTCGATCCGGGCGATCGTGCCGCTGCGTGTGAACAGCTCGGCCGACTCGCCGGGAGTGAGCTCGAGGCTGTCCCGCGCCAGCTCGTTGCCGTCGGCACGGACCACGTCGACCCCGTCGGCCTCACCTGCGCCGATGGTCATCGGCACCGAACACAGAGTGAATGTGGCCCGGGCGCCACGGTCGTCGCCATCGGGAGACGGGACCACCTCCGACGGAGCCAGCAGACCGGGCGACAGCAGGATCTGGCCGTTCCTCACCCGCACGCCGAGCTCGCCGAGCCGGGTGAGTATCTCTTCTTTCACCTGCCCCGTCATGCCCGGCTGCTGGGCGCCGGCGTGACCGGGCGTGTGTGAGTAGCAGTCGGTGGGGAACGCACCGAACTCCTGCGGCTGCTTTCGGAAGCCGAGACCGTCTCGGATCCGGCGGTAGGCATCGGCGAGTCGTTCGACGACGTCGTTCGGGGCTCCGTTGTCGACGGCGGACCAGTACGTTTCCTGCACGGCGAGCAGGAGCTTGGCGACCATGTGCCAGTAGACGGAGCCGATGCCCTCGTACCCGTACATGCTGGCCGAGCGCCCGGTGAACGAGCGATGGTCGAAGACCGTTTCGTACAGTTCGGCGATCGTGTTCCGATCGTTGTCGGGCAGGGTCGTCTGGGCGAGCATCGCTTCGAGCTCGTTCGCGTTGATCAGCCCGGGTCGGAATCGAAGCCGACCGTCGGCGTCGGTGGCGAAGATGGCACGGACCGAGTCGTCGAGCCCGTCGACTCCCACCGTGGCGGCAGGTGGAACGATGTTGCGCTCGAGGAACGGGGGCAGCTCGACCACGGGGTACAGCACGAAGGTGTCCTGGTCAGGACGGTACATGTCGGAGGCGAAGAGGCTGTCGATCACTTCGAGGGAGGCTGCGGGATCGAGGATTCCCGACGACAGCACGGCGACCTGTCCCTCGAGCATCGGGCCGAGGTGGTCGACCGTCGCTGAATCGGCGTCGGGGAAGGACACGCGGTTGTAGGAGTGATAGAGGCCGTCGGTTCGCCGGGCCGATCGGGTCGACTCCGCCAGCTCGGTGGCGGCCAGGCCGCACAGACGCCGCACATCGGAGACGGGCACCGCGGCGGTGGTCGAGTCGACGCGGCGCCGGATGCGACGGCGATGCTCGGAACCTGCAGTCCCGAGCGCGTCGACGACCGAGCGTCGGGTGCGAGCATCGGGCGCCCGATCGATCGAGGCGATCTCCTCGAAAGCGTTGAGCAGATCGCGAAACCATTCGGCAACCGATGTCGACAGCACTACCGTTTCGCCGTCGTTGCCGTCGAGCAGTCCGTCGACGAATCGCAGATACCGGTGGAGGTGATACGAGGTCACCATCGAGAGCCCTGGACCTGCCAGTGCGTTGTTGGCGTCGTTCCACTCGGGCCGCTGGGTGTTGAGCCAGATGCCTCCTTCGGGTACGAAGCTGCTGAGCTTGGCCAGGGCGGGAACCAGCAGCTTCTCGAGCAGGCCCACCCTCAGCAGTGAGCTGTCGGAATCGACGAGAAGGCGGCCATCGGAACCCAGCCGTTGCTCGCGCCGGGCGATGGCCTCGGCCTGCTCGACGTCGAAGGAGATGGTGTTCTTCGGGTCGACGACCATCGCCTCGTGGTCGGCGATCGCATAGGGCACGTCGGCGTAGACGAACACCGGCCGAGCCAGCCAGCTGCGAATCGCCTGCGGATCGTGCCGGTCCCACCCCTCCAGCAGCCGCAGGAGGTACACGATTTGATGGTCGCCCCAGTAACCGATGTGGCTCCACGGATCGTCGGGGTCGGGCACCTCCCAGTCGACGCCATCGCGAGAGATGCGGTACGGGTTGTGACCGTCGATGGTCGAGGCGTTGACGAATTTCGCCACGACATTGGGGAAGTAGGAGGGGTAGGACTCGAGCAGGGCCTCCCAGTTCTGGAAGATGTCGCGCCAGTTGCCCTCGTACCACAGCAGCTCGTGGCCCATTTCGTCGTGCACCGTGATCGAGAACCGGTTCCAGGGACGGCTGGGGTCGCCGTGTCGACGGGAGAACGTGAGCGGCAGGTACTCCATCACGAGGCGGAGCAGGTCGGCATCGCCGGTCGAGGCGGCGGCGTGGCGGAGCTCGACGATGTCGACGGTCCGGTCCCACGAGTCGGGCCAGCCCGGCCATCGCTCCGCCACGTCGCGGTTGCGCGAATACAGGAAATCGACGAAGTCGGGTAGCGGTACGTGGTGTCCGTACGGGAAGAGCCCACCCCGCATCGAGTTGAACAACACGTTCGACAGGTGATGGGCGTCGGTGATCCGATCCGATGTCGACTGGAACGCGTCTGCGCCTGCCAGTAACAGCCGCAGTCGCTCCGATCCTGCCGCCACGTCTTCGCCGACCGAGCCGGTCGCGCCGGAGTCGGCGGCGGCGTGCACCGCCTCGCTCACCTCGGCATGCGAGAGTGCCGTGTCGGCCGCGATCAGCCACCTCGCCGATCCGGCGGCAGGCACGGTCAGCGGGCCCCGCAGGAGATAGGCGCCAGGACGGCCGGTGAGAAGACGACACCTCGGCGGGGGTCGCCCGTGGATCATCGCGGCGACGCCGCCACCGTCGAGGTCGGGCCCGGCGTCGGTGAAGCCCGAAGACCAGACGACCGTGGCGGTGAGGGACTCGGCCGGCTCGGCCCGGTCGGTGATCAGCGACTCCAGGCTGTACACCGCCAGACTCGTCCACGGACCGGTCTCGGACCGCTTGTAGGCGTCGACGAGGTTCGACCGCGTCTGCTCGAGTTGCGTGCTGACTCCTGCGGGCATCACGTCGAGCAGGCCGTCGAGCACCTCGACCTCGCTTCCCTGTCCACCGAGGTCGGTCAGCTCCACGGTACGCACCCATCCGAACCGGGCGGAAGGCGCCCAGGTGGCCCGGAACCGCAAGCCCCAGGCGTGGTGCTGTTCCTCGAAGACCAGCCGATCACCCAGCACGCTCTTGGCGATCGACCGGGAGGAGCCGGGCTCGCCTTCGGGTCCGAATGGACGCCACAGCACTCGAGCGCCGTCGACGATCCGGGCGATGACCGTCACCGGGCCGGTGATGGCCGCCAGGCGGTGCAGTCGATCGTCGGTCTCGTAGGGGAAGAGCGCGTGGTCGGCGTCGACTCGACCTGCGGTCAGCGCTCCGGTGCTCGACACGAACATCCACAGATCGGTGTCGGACACGACCGTCGTCAAGAACGGCTCCATGTGCTGCAGTCCGTCGATGCGGTAGTGCTCGATGCCATCGATCGCGCACAGCCCGCCGGACGTCGGCCCGTTGGCCTCACCCATGGTCATGTCGCTCCGGTCAGCTGTCGCAGACCACCTCGGTGGCCCCGTCGGGCAGGAAACCGGCAGGTACCGAGTAGCCGGCTGCCGTGGGGTCGAGCTCGGGGGTGGCCGCCAGGTCGAGCTCGGCCGCGCTGGTCGACCCGTCGAATGCTCCGTCGTTGACCCGCTCGACCGTGCCGTACAGGGCGACGCCGTCGGTGTCGGTGGATATGGGCGTGGTGTAGATCACCATCGCCCCGCACACCCGCGGTCCGAGGGGCGGTTCGACGATCTCGGTCGGTGAGTCGGCATAGGCGTCGGCCGGCTCGCACCCGTCGTCGCCCACCGGACCGTTGGAGATCGAGTCGAATGAGCCGTCGGCCAGCTGGACCGAGGCGCCCGGGCACTGCGAGGTCGTCTCGTCGACGAACCAGCCGGCGTAGATCAGCACGAACGAGCCGTCCCACTGGTACCAGTTGGCGGTGACCTCACCGTCGGGGAAGGGCGGATTCGCGGTGTAGCCCGACAGCGCGGCGTTGACCGGCGATGCGACGACTTCGAACAGGTCGCTGGGCTCCTCGGTGGGCTCCTCGGTGGGCTCCTCGGTCGGCTCCTCGGTGGGCTCCTCGGTGGGCTCTTCGGTCGGCTCCTCGGTGGGCTCTTCGGTGGGCTCTTCGGTGGGCTCTTCGGTCGGCTCCTCGGTGGGGGTCTCCGTGGGTGTCTCGGTGGGTGTCTCGGTGGGCGTCTCGGTGGCTTCGATGGTGGCGCTGTCGTCGTCGTTGGTCACCAGCGCAATGATCAGCACGAGGATCACGAGGCCGGCCACCGACGCGACCCAGAACAGGGGCTGCTGGTACCACGGCTTCCCCG